>JAIUNH010000365.1 GCA_020161965.1 Pseudomonadota bacterium | reverse complement strand
CTTTGATGAGGTCCGGCAGCTTGGCGCTGTCGACGTAATGCGTCGCGATCCCGAGATACAGCAGATCGGCCGCCTTCAAACGTTCGCCGGTCAAGCCGAGAAATGCGCCCATGCGGCCCTTGAGGCGCGGCAGAAAATACGAACCGCCGACATCGGGGAACAGACCGATGGCGCTTTCCGGCATGGCGAACAAGGTGCGTTCCGTCGCCACACGATAGCGGCCATGGATCGACAATCCCACACCGCCGCCCATCGTGATGCCGTCGATGATCGAGACGATGGGTTTGGGGAAACGCGCGATCTGCCGGTTGAGCCGATACTCGGCGAAGAAGAAATCGCGGGTCAGCGGATCGGCCTTGCCGCCTTTCTTCGCCGCGAGCCCCGCCTCGCATACCGCGCGCACATCGCCGCCCGCACAAAAGGCTTTGCCGCCATCGCCCCATTGGACGATCTGACGTACGGCGTTGTCCTTCGCCCAATCGGCCAGCGTGGGGGCAAGCACGTTGATCATGCCCAAGGTCAGCGCGTTCAGCGCTTTCGGGCGCGTGAAAATCACTTGGCCGGCGATCCCGGCGCGTTTGAACGCGATTTCGTCGAAGCTGCGATCGGTCATGTTCTTCCCGGCGATTGGAATTCGGCGTCTTGTCGGCTAGTTTTATTGTCTGAAGCCGAGGGAGCAAGATGCAAGTCCACGGAAGTTATCCACGAACCCGTTTACGCCGCAACCGGCGCGATGCTTGGTCGCGCGCATTGGTCGCCGAAAACACTTTGACCGTCGCCGATCTGATTTGGCCGCTCTTCGTGCAGGAAGGCAAAGCCCAGCGCACGCCGGTCCCTTCGATGCCCGGTGTGGCGCGCCTCAGCGTCGACGAGATCGTGAAGGACGCGGCGAAGGCCGCGAAACTCGGCATTCCCGCGATCGCCTTGTTCCCCAACACGCCGGTGACCGCGAAAACCGAGGACGGCGACGAAAGCTTCAACCCGGACAATCTGGTCTGCCGTGCCGTGCGCGCGGTCAAAAAGAAAGTGCCGGAAATCGGCATCATCTGCGACGTCGCCCTCGATCCCTATACGACGCACGGCCAAGACGGCTTGGTGCGCGACAATTACGTCGTCAACGACGCGACGATCGACGTGCTGATCAAGCAAACGCTCGTTCAGGCGCAGGCCGGTTGCGACGTGATCGCCCCTTCCGAAATGATGGACGGGCGCATCGGCGCGTTGCGCGACGCGCTCGACAAGGCCGGTTTCGAACATGTGCGGCTGATGAGCTACGCCGCCAAATACGCCTCGGCGTTTTATGGGCCGTTCCGGGACGCGGTCGGCTCGTCGTCGAGCCTCGGCAAGGGCGACAAGCGCACCTATCAGATGGATCCGGCGAATACCGACGAAGCCTTGCGCGAGGTCGCGTTCGATCTCGCCGAAGGTGCGGACATGGTGATGGTCAAGCCCGGCATGCCCTATCTCGATATCGTCGCGCGGGTGAAGGCCGAGTTCAAAGTTCCGACCTATGTCTATCAAGTGTCGGGCGAGTATTCGATGCTGGCCGGGGCGGTCGAGCGCGGCTGGCTCGACAAAAAGGTCGCGCTCGAAACGCTGCTTGGCTTTAAGCGCGCGGGTGCGGACGGCATCCTCACTTATTTCGCGCTCGAAGCGGCGCAAGCGCTCAAAGGTTGAAAAACCGTACCGCCGCGCGGTCGTGTAGCGGCAAGTCGTGACCGGCTTCGTGGAAGCCGACATGGCCGCCGCCGGATGCGAGCATTGGCGTCACGCGCGGATTGCGCGTCCAATCGCGCGCCATATAGGCATCGGGTGGAATCCACGGATCGTCGAGCGCGTGGACGATCAGCGTGGGCACCGCGATCGCGTCGAGAAATCCGGCGGCCGAGCAGCGCGCATAGTAATCCGCCGCATCCTTGAAGCCGTTGCGCGGGGCGACGATCCGCTCGTCGAAATCCCAGATGCTGCTTATTCCCGGCGGCGGTTCGTGCGCGTCTTCCAGCATCTGGCGCAGCAAACGGTCGTGGTAGAGCCGGTTGCGCCGCGCGCCCATACGCATACTCGTGCCCGCGAGATCGAGAGGCGCGGAGACGGCGACGGCTTTGACGATCTTGCCCGCGCCCTCGCCCAGATGTTTGAGCAGCATATTCGCGCCGAGCGAGTAGCCGACCGTATGAATGCCGTGCGGGGCGTCGAGCGAACGCAACGCTTGCGCCAAATCTTCGCTGCGTCCGGCGTGATACATCGCCTTCCCGCCGCCACCAGCGCCGCGCAAATTCAAACGCAGTACGTTCGATCCGACGGCGAGATGGGCCGCCGCACTCACGCGCATATAGGTCGAGTTCGCGTTGCCGGTCAGGCCGTGGATCAACAGCACCAGCGGCTTCGCCTCGCCGCCCGGCGTGCGATTGAATTCGCCGGTCAGCGCATCGCCATCGTCGAGCGGCAGCGCGATCGCTTCGGCGCGCAGCAGATCGACGCGCGGCGGCGCGATGAAATTCCGCAGCGTCTGAAGGTCCGCACCATACCAAGGAAAGCGCGGCCGGAATTTCTCGATCCTCATCCCCACGGGCCCGTGCGGTTGCGGCCCTCGAACAACTTTACGCCCCGGCGCTTGAAGATCGGGATCAGCATTATGCCGGCGAGGAAACCGCCGACATGCGCCCACCACGCCACACCGCCTTGGTCGGGATCGGCGAGAAAGGCGTTGGCGAATTGCACGACGATCCAGAAACCGAGCACCGCCCAGGCCGGTAGCCAGGCGAAGCGGAAGAAGGCGAAGCTCCATACTTGCGCATGTGGGTGCAATAGCAGATAGGCGCCGAGCACGCCCGAAACGGCGCCCGATGCGCCGATCATCGGCGTGGTCGACGATGGATCGGCGGCCCCTTGCGCGGCGGCGGCGGCAAGGCCGCACAGCGCGTAGAAGACGAGGAAGCGGAACCGCCCCATCGAATCTTCGACGTTGTTCCCGAAGGTCCACAGATAAAGCATGTTGCCCGCGACATGCATCAGCGAGCCGTGCAGGAACATGGCGCTGAAAACGGTCGTCCAGGCCGGCGGCGGATTCAACGCTTCGTCGATATAGGCGGCACCCGTCAGCACGCCGGGGATCATCCCGAAGCGCAGGATGAATTCCTCCGACGCCGCCGGGGCGAGCGTGGCCTGATGGACGAAGACGGCGGCATTGATCGCCACGAAGATCGCCGTCAAAACGGCGAAGCTTCGCGTCGGATTGTCGTCCTTGAGCGGGACGAGGATCAAGGCGGCGCCTTAATTCGCGCCGGACAGGAACTCGACGATCGTGCCGATCTGGTCCTGCGTCATCAACGCGGGCGCGTGGCCGCAACCGGCGACTTCGACCGCGCGGCAATTCGGGCGCTTGACCATACGCAGCAGCGTTTCGCGCAGCAGCAGGTCGGAGGTTTCGCCGCGCATCGCCAACACGGGAATGCGCAGCTGGTCCCAGAACGGCCACAACACAACGTCGTCGGCCGTGCGGCCCGCGAAGGGTTTGCCGATCGCCGGATCGTAGCGCAGGCGCAAATCGCCCTCGCCCGATTCCTCGGCCGCATGGAAGGCAAGATGCATCCATTCCGCATCGGTCAACTCACCGAAGGGTTTGTGCACTTCGCGCAGATAGGCTTCGACTTCCTCGAAATCCTGGAAACGCGGATCGCGCCCGCAATATTCGCCGATGCGCTGCAAGGCCGCCGCCGGAACGAACGGCCCGATATCGTTGAGCACCAGCTTGCGGATGAAATGGCCGCGCTGGGCGGCGAGCAGCATGCCGATCAGCCCGCCCATCGACGTGCCGATCCAGCGGGTGCGGCCGATGCCGTAGTGGTCGAGGACGGCGACGACCGTATCGCCGTACACGCGATAGGAATAGTCCGTCTCGGAACTGCGCGCCCAGCTCGACAGGCCGCGCCCGATCGTGTCCGGGCAGATGACGAAATAGGTGTCGGACAAGGCCCGCGCCGCCTCGTCGAAATCGCGGCCGGTGCGCGCCAGCCCGTGCCACATCACCAGCGGCGGCCGGCCCGGCTCACCCCATTCGGTGACATGCACCTCGAAGCCGGCGGCCGGCACATAGGTCGAGCGCGGCTGGCTCATCGGCGGTATCCTTTGTTCATGAGCGTTCCGGCAACGCCGGACGGAAAGAAGTAGACCAGCAGGATGAACAGCACGCCGAGCCACAGCAACCAGCGGTCCGGCTCGAGCAGCTGGTGCACGATCGGCACGCCGGCGGTCGCGTCAGCGCCGATCTGCATCAGGTCCTTCAGATAGAACTGTGCCAGGGTCATCAGCACCACGCCGATGACCGCGCCGACCATGGTGCCCATGCCGCCGATGACGACCATCAGCAGGATGTCGATCATGATGCCGAAGGACAGCGCTACGTCGGGGCCGGTGTATTTCAGCCAGACCGCGCGCAGCACGCCCGCCAGCGCAGCGATCACGGCGGCGAGGCAGAACACGGACGTGCGATAGGCGACGACGCGGTAGCCGATCGCCTCGGCGCGGAACTCGTTCTCGCGGATCGCCTTCAGCACCGAGCCGAGCGGCGAGGCGACGACGCGCAGCATGAAC
>JAIUNH010000364.1 GCA_020161965.1 Pseudomonadota bacterium | reverse complement strand
AACAAGGCCGTGGTGCCGGGCATGCAGGCGCGCAAATACGGCCGCATCGTCAATATCGCCTCGATCGCCGGCAAGGAAGGCAACCCGAACGCCTCGGCCTACTCGGCCTCGAAAGCCGGCGTGATCGGCCTCACCAAATCGCTCGGTAAAGAGCTCGCCGGGGTGGATATCGCTGTGAATTGCGTAACGCCCGCCGCCGCGCGCACGCGCATCTTCGACCAGATGCAGCAGACGCATATCGACTACATGCTGTCGAAGATCCCGCGCGGGCGCTTCCTGGAGATCGACGAATCCGCCGAGATGATCGTGTGGCTCGTCACCAAGCAAAACAGCTTCACCACCGGCGCCGTGTTCGACCTGTCGGGCGGCCGCGCGACCTACTGAAACGCCGAAGCCCGCCACTGGTTTCCCAGGGCGGGCTTCTTCGTCTCTCACGTGATGGTCGCGGCGGTTGTTCGTATCGGAGGCGACGCTTCACGCGCCGATCACAAATCCGTGCCGTTGGGCAGGATGACGAGATCGCGGATCGTCACGTTGCGCGGCCGGGTGAGCATGAACAGGACTGCGTCAGCGACCTCGACCGGCTCCATCAGGCTGCCGGCGGCGAGCGCTTCGTCCATCTTCGCCTTCGGCCAATCCTTCAGCAGCGCCGTGACCACGGGGCCGGGTGCCACCGCGCCCACGCGCACGCCGTGCTTGGCAACCTGACGGCGCACCGTGTGCGTGAACGCCTGCACCGCGTGCTTGGACGCGGTGTAGATCGGTTCCCACACCACCGGCACCAGGCCGGCGATCGAGCTGGTCAGCACGATATCGCCGGTCTTGCGCTCGACCATATGCGGCAGCACGGCGTGCACGGAGCGGAATGCGGCGTTGATGTTGAGATTAAGCATGCGGTCCCAGATATCGGGATCGCCCGCCACGACCTCGCCGCCGACATAGGCGCCGGCATTGGCATGAAAGATGTCGAGTTGCCCGCCGATCTTCAGGATCTGCGGCAGCATCGTCGCCACGCTGCGCGGTTCCATCAGGTCGATCGTGACCGGCACGGCCGCCGCGCCAAGCGCGGCGCAAACATCCTTCAGCGCCGCCGCGTCGCGATCGACCAGCGCCACGCGGGCCCCAGCCTCGATCATCGCCTTGGCGCAGGCGAGGCCTATGCCCGACGCCGCCCCCGTCACCGCCGCGATCTTGCCCTTCAACGCGTTACTCATACTCTGCACCTTCGATACGCTTCGATCGCCCGCCTAGAACGGCAAGGCGTGTTTGCGGAACACGCGCCGGACCACGGAGCGGAACACCAAATCGGCCAGCAACCCCATCGCCCCCAGCGTGATGATCCCCGCGAAGGCGTTCGCGGTCTTTAGGAACAGACGCGCGTTGTAGATGAGGAAGCCCACGCCTTCGTTCGCCGCGATCATCTCGGCAGCCACGACGCTCATGAACGAGAATCCCATGCCCACGCGCATGCCGATCAGGATCGCAGGGACCGTCGCGGGCAACACCACATGCAACAAAACCTGCCGGCGCGTGGCACCCAGCGAACGCGCGGCGCGTGCCGGGCTTTCGTCGATCGACGCCGCACCCGCCATCGTGTTGATGAACACCGTGAACAGCGAGGTGTAGATTATGATCGCGATCTTCGATTCTTCGCCGATGCCGAACCACAGGATCGCAATGCCCAGCAGCGCGATCGGGGGCACGAAGCGGAAGAAATTGAAGAACGGCTCGACGACCAAGCGGATTGCCGCGATGCGGCCCGCGACCAACGCGATCGGGATCGCGATGATGCACCCCACGCTCCAGCCCACCAGGATGCGGAAATAACTGATGCCGATTGCCTTGGGCAGATCGCCGCTTTCGGTCAGCGTAACCATCGCCTGGACGACCGCCATCGGCGAGGGGAAGAACCAGGGCGAGCTGAACGAAGCGCCCACGGTCCACGCGATCAGCGTGACGACCAGCGTCAGCATCGTCATGAAGACGGGGTTGGAGCCGTCGAACAAGGCCCACAGAGCGCCGCGATTGGGGGGCCGCTCGCTCATACGCCCGCCCCTTCGTGCTCGACGCCGCGCGCTTCGAGTTCGATCGCGTCGGTCAGCCGGTTGAACAGATCCACGAACGCCGCATCCATCCGCGCACGCGGGCGCGGCAAATCGACTTCGAGAATCGCGCGGATATGCGAGCCCGGCCCTTTGGTCATGATGCCGATGCGATCGGCCAGCCAAATCGCCTCGGCGATGTCGTGCGTGACGAACAGCACGGTCCGTCGCCACTTCTCCCAAATCCGCGCCACTTCCTTCTGCATGCGTCCGCGCGTATGCGCGTCGAGTGCGGCGAAGGGCTCGTCCATCAGCAGAATGTCGGGGTCGTTCGCAAGGACGCGCGCGATCTGCACGCGCTGCTTCATGCCGCCGGACAATTCCCGGGGCAATTTGGCGCGATGGTCCCACAATCCGACGACGCGCAGCAGCTCGTCGACCGGTGCGCGCCATTGCGCCTGCGGCACGCCGCGAATGCGCAGGCCGAAGGCGACGTTCTCCTCCACCGTCAGCCAATCGAACAGCGCGCGGTCCGATTGGAACACGACGCCGCGATCCTTGTCCGGCTCGCCGACGGCACGGCCACCGATTTCCACGGTGCCGGCCGTCGGCTGCACGAACCCGGCCACGAGGTTCAGCAAGGAGGTCTTGCCGCAGCCCGAAGGCCCCAGCAGACAGAAAAATTCCCCCTCGCGAACCTCGAGATCGACGCCTTCGAGCGCCTGGTAGGGCGGTGTCCGGCGTCCGCCGGCGAACCGCATCCCCACGCCCTTCATGCGAATTGCCGGATGCATCTTCGCGATCAGAGCTTGTGCTTGTCGAGCTTGACGCGCGACGGATCGATTTCCTTCAGCCACTTGCTGCTGATCCACTCGCTCATGTTCGGCATCGAATCCATCTCGTTGTTCGACTTCAGATACGCGCCATAGGTCTCGTACATGTCGATCTGCGCGTCGGTCAGGCTGCCGGGCCAGCCTTCCGGCCAGCCGCCGTTTTTCCAGATCTTCATCACGTCCGCCGGCGTGATCTGCAGCGCGCGCGCGGTAACTTGCGCGCCCGCATCCGGGTTCCTCTTCAGGAACTCGACCGCGTCGATCCACGCCGCGATCAACGCTTTCATGCCCTGGTCGCCGTTCTTCTGCACCCAGGCGCAGGTGACGTTGACGGGCGACACGTCGCGGAACGCGGAACCGATATCGCCGAAGCGGTGCACCTTGTTGCCCGAGATCTCCAACGCCAGCGACGGCGTGGGCTCGGGCCAGATGATCCCATCGACATTGCCGCGCGCGAGCGCGATCGGCTGGTCTTCCTCGGCAAGGTTCACGATCGAAACGGAATCACGCGCGATCCCCTGCTTGGCGAGCCACATATGCAACGCCACCTCGCCGATGCCGCCCCGACGCGTGCCGATCTTCTTGCCGACCATATCCGCCGGCGTTTTAATCGCCGTAATGGTCACCATATTGACCGTATTGACGTCGACGAAGCTGATACCCGCCTTGAAGCACGCTTTGCCGCTTTTCAGCAGCGGCAGAAGGATGCGCGTGTTGGGGAACGCAACGTCGAGATCGCCCGCCAATGCGGCTTCCATCGTGGCGATGCCGGAGTTGAAGATTCGCGATTCGACCTTCAAGCCATGCTTCGCGGCGATACCATTCGACGCGTCATTGAGCACGAAAACCGGGCCGAACAACACGTTCGACGCGGCACCGATACGGATGGTAATCGGCGACTGCGCGTGCGCCGCCGTCGCGGCGGCGAAAGCCAGCCCGAGGGCGACGATCCCACCGGTCAACCGGCGGTAAGTCGATGCGAATGCCATGATCCTCCCTTTCCCTTTTCGTTTTCCGCGTCGTGAGTCGCCCCATCGACACGCACACTTAATGCGCGCCGATAGGGGCGAAACCGCAACGCCGAAAGCGACCGTCAACCGATAGGATTTTGCCCCTCGGTCCGATCACAGAAGATTGGTGATCACCGCGGGCTTCATCGGTGCCGAACTCTTGATCTGGCCTGAATCGACGAAGAACTTCACCTGATCCTCCAGGCCTTCGACGAAATCGTCCGCCGACATCAACGCCTTGTTCTGCGCGCGGTCGAAGAATCCGCTGCTCGTCATCAGCTCGCGCATGATGGCGACATCGGTCGGCGTGCGTTGTTCGGTGTTGACGTAGGTGTTGATCTCGGTGATCGCCTCTTCAGCCGTCGCGGGATTGCGCAGATACGGCACCGCGCGATCGTGATAGGCGCCCAGGAAGGCCGTCATCGCCGCACGCTGCGCGTCCAGCGCGCCCTGCGGCGCCACGAATACGTCGTAGTCGACGAACGGCTTGGTCGAACCCGAACCCTTCGTGAAATCGGTATGGACGAACAGGCGGCGCGTATCGGGCTTGATCTTCTGGATCATCAGCGCGCCGATCAGAGCCGGCACCACCGCATCGACGCGGCCCGCCAGGAAGGCGGCTTGCGCGTCGCCCGCCGGCAGGTTGACGTACTCGACATCCTTCATCGTCATGCCGTGCTTGGCCAGTACGCGAGCGAGGAAGTATTGCA
>JAIUNH010000363.1 GCA_020161965.1 Pseudomonadota bacterium | reverse complement strand
CGGGATCGCCGATCAAGCGGATCGGACGCGACCGGATGGTGCGCAACGCGCTGCTGGCGGCGGGCAATAGTGGGCTGTCGCGGCTGGTTCCGGCCATCGCCTCCCTGCTCGACGATCCTGCGCCGGTCGTTCGGGGTGCCGCGATCTGGGCGCTCTGCCGGCTCGATCCGGCCCGGTTCGACGCGGAGCGGGCCGCGCGCCGGGCCTGCGAAAAGGATCAGGATGTCGCCGCCGAATGGGATGTGGCGATTGCGAAGACGCCCGTCGCCCGATAACAGGCCGCGACTCTTATCCTTATTTTCCGGAGCAGCATCATGGTGGACATCGTCGGGGTCGTCGGCGCGGGGCAGATGGGCGCGGGCATCGCACAGATCGCGGCGCAGGCCGGCATAAAGGTGCTGCTGTCCGACGTCTCGATCGACGTGGCCGCCAAGGGCAAGGCCGGAATCGTCAAGCAGCTCGACAAGGCGGTCGAGCGCGGCAAGCTCGCCGTCGATTGAGGGCGGACTCTTTACTTCTTGGTCGTCTTGGGGCCCTGCGCCGGCTGATTGCGCACGCTGCCCCACGGGTCGCTTTTGACCGCCGGCCCCGCATCGCCGCGGCGGGTCGCCGCACGATATTGCTGGTCGATTTCCGCGTCGCGCCGTTTCTCGGCGTCGGTCCGCCGTGTCAGCGCCTTGTCTTCACCTTGCTGCGCCTGCGCCGACGATACCAGCCCGGCCACACTCAGGCACGGCACGGCCAGGCAGGCGATAAGACCGGCAGCAAAGATCAGACGGGCGGAACGACGCATGGCAAAGACCTTGGGCAAAACCCGGAACCGGCTCCGGGGCGACCATTCTTGCGAAAGAGGCAGGGCATTTTCAAGGCCGGCTGGCAGCCTTTGACGGTACCGGCGTCATCCGGTCCCGCGCGGCGACTGGACCCCTCCGCCAGCGAATTTCAGGACGGTGGCACGCGGTCCCCGGAAAGCATAGGGATTCGGCGCATAAAGCCCGCGCCGATCCGGCACCGGCTTGAACTGGTCGGTCAGACCCACCACAGTTTCCGCCGCTCCGAGCAGCAGATAGCCGTCGGAGGCCACGGCCCGGCCGAGCCGAGCCAGGGTCGCGCTCTTGGTCGGCGCATCGAAATAGATCAGCACGTTGCGGCAGAACACCACGTCGAACCCGCCGAGCCCCGCGAATTCGTGCAGCAGGTTGAAGTTACGATACTGCACCATCGCGCGGATCTCGGGCGCGATCTGCCACTTGTCGCCCTGCTGCTTGAAATACTTCACCAGCAATTGGATCGGCAGGCCGCGCTGCACTTCGAACTGGGTGTAGATACCGCTTTTCGCGCGATCCAGCGCCTCGGTCGAAAGATCGGTGCCAACGATCTCGTAACGCCAGCCGGTCAGCTGCAAGGCGGCTTCTTTGAGGATCATCGCGATCGTATAGGGCTCCTGCCCCGTCGACGCGGCAGCACACCAGATGCGGAAGCTTTTCTTCGCCGCGCGGTTGGCGAGAAGCTGGGGCAGCACCACCGATTTGAACTGATCGAACGGCTTGCCGTCGCGGAAGAAGAAGGATTCGTTCGTCGTCATCGCGTCGACGACTTCGCGCTGCAAATTCGCGTCGCGCCCGCCGCGCAATTGCCCGACCAGCAGATCGATCGTCGCAAGATTGAATTTGCGCGCGACGGGGGCGAGGCGGCTTTCGATCAAATACATCTTGTCGGCGCCCAGCACGATGCCGCTCTGGTCGTAGATGTATTTGGTGAAATAGGTGAAGTCGTCGGGCTTCATGGCCGCACACCCGCGATACGCGCGATCTCGCCGGCGACCTTGTCGATCGGCAGCAGTGCCGAACAAATGCCGGCATTCGCCGCCGCCCCCGGCATGCCCCAAACGACGGAACTCGCCTCATCCTGCGCAATGACGTTGGCGCCGGCATCGACCAGCACGCGCCCGCCTTTGGCGCCGTCCGAGCCCATGCCGGTCAGCACCACGCCCAGAACGCTGGGCCCGTAAGCGGCGGCGAGGCTGCGGAACATCGGATCGACCGCCGGGCGGCAGAAATTCTCGGGCGGGTTTTTGTTCAGGCGGATGATCTTCTGCGTGCCTTGCGTTTCCACGACCATGTGGTTGTCGCCGGGTGCCAGATAGATCTTGCCGGGCTCGATCGGTTCGCCGTCCCGGCCCTCCGCCGACGGGCGCTTGGCGACGCGCGCGATGTGCTCGGCCAAGATCGTCGTGAAGGTTGCGGGCATATGCTGGGTGATGACGATCGGCAAGCGGAACGACGCGGGCAGATTGCCCAGCACCGTGAACAGCGCTTGCGGCCCGCCGGTCGACGAGCCGATCCCCACGATCTGCGGATTCGAGCGGGCGAAGGGCCGCAGCACGACGGGCGCGGAGGGCGACAACAGCGACGAGCGCGTCCCCGGTACCGAAATCGCGCGCGCAGCGGGGGCGGGCTTGGCTTCGGGAATGCCGGCGGCCTTGTTGCGGTCGCGACGGTCGCGGCGCGTCTTGCCCAGCGCCTTCACTTTCTCGATCAGGTCGCGTTTGAAATCGGCCGAGCCGTGGATTTCGCCGGTCGAACTGGGCTTCGGGATGTAATCGGAGGCGCCCTTCTGCAAGGCCTCGATGCTGACTTGCGCGTTCCGCTGGGTCAGCGTCGACGCCATGATGATTTTGACGTCGGGCGCCGCCTTCAACAATTCGGGCAAGGCGGTCAGCCCGTCCATCACCGGCATTTCGATGTCGAGCACGATCACGTCAACATCGCTGCGCGACATCTGCGACACGGCCAACTGGCCGTTGGACACCGTCGCGACGACTTGGATGCCGGGATCGACCTCCAACGCGCGCGTGATCAGCCCGCGGATCACGGCGGAATCGTCGACCACCATCACCCGCACGGGCGATGGGCCGGAAGCGGCCGTCTTCGTCGCGTCGGCGCCGATCGACATCTACAGCAGCCCCACCTGCGAAAGTTTCGATTCGACGATCTCGCTGTCGAACGGTTTCATGATGTATTCGTTGGCCCCGGCTTCGATCGCGGTCTGGATCTTGGTCAATTCGGTCTCCGTCGTGCAGAACAGCACGATCGGCGCGTCGCCGCCGGGTGCCGCGCGCAGCGCGCGCAGAAATTGAATGCCGTCCATCACCGGCATGTTCCAGTCGAGCAGGATCGCATCTGGCATCGCGCGCTTGCAGGCATCGAGAGCTTGCTGGCCGTCGGCCGCCTCCTCCACCTTGAAGGAAAGCGCCTCCAGAATGCGGCGCGCCACATTGCGAATGACGCGCGAATCGTCGACCACGAGGAAATTTTTCATCCGGCCCACCTCCGTCCCTTCACGTCTTCCGGGACGAACCAGGAATATACATGGGCCCCCGCCATCGCCAACCGCAAAGCGTTGGCGCGACGGGGAAAACCCGACGACCGGCAGTTTTGCCGAGAACGGCTCAAATTAAGATGAAAGCTCGGCGGCGAGTGTCGCGCGCAGCACGGGGCCTTGCGGCGTGTCGGCCAATTCCAGGCCGCCGCCCGCCGCCGCGGCCAAACGCCGTGCGAGTTCCGCAGGTGCGGCTTTCGCGGTCAATTGGGCGAGCGGCACGCGCCCTTGCAACGCCGCTGCCGTTTCGTCCGGAAATTTGGCGTTGGGACCGGCCGCTTGCGCTTCGATGGTCGCGCGCGCGCCCGAAACGGCGCCCGATACGCGCAATACGCCGCCGCGCGCCAGCGCTTCCACGCCGATCAACGCCACCAGCAAAGCGAGCCTTGCGCCGACGCGCCCGCAAGCGGCGTCCAAGGCGAGATCCACCTGCCAATCGACCGAGGCTTTCTCGCCTTCCAGCATCGCGGCGAGCAATTGCCCGGCTTGCGCGAAAGGCCGCCCGCCCGACAACGCCCCCGGCGTGCCATAGGCGACGCGGAAGACCTGCAAGCGGCGGCTCGCCTGGCGGGCCGATTGGCCGATCAAGCGCACGACTTCGGCATCGGCCGCCTCGCCCTCGGCCAGCAATTCGGCACCGTTGACCGATGCACCCACGGGGCCCACCAGATCGTGGCACATGCGCGCCGCGATCAGCTCCAGCAATCGAAGTTCCGATTCATCCATGGGCGCAACCTAGCAACCTCTGGGCGGCGGCGCTATTCTCGCCCGCATCATGACGCGACTGGCACCCGGCGATTACGTCCGCCACCCCGACAAGCCCGAATGGGGCCTGGGCCAAGTTCAATCGGCCATCGGCAACCGCGTGACGGTGAATTTCGAACATGCGGGTAAGCTGCTGATCGACGCGGGCACAATCGAATTGCGTCCCGCCGACCCGGACGAAGACTAGCGCAGCAATGCTTCGGCGCGCGCCAGATCGTCGGGCGCGTTGGCGTTGAAAAACGGATCTATCGGATCGACGGCGAAATCGACCGCGACGCTTTTATGGCGCGCGATCCAGATTTCGACCTTGCGGATACCCTCGACCGTCAACGCGCGGCGCAGATCATCGCGCAACGCCACGGGCCAGAGCCCGCACACCGGATGCGTGCGCCCGCCCGACGATGCGATTGCGATCGCCGCCCCGTCGCGTGCGGCATAAAGCCGCCGCA
>JAIUNH010000362.1 GCA_020161965.1 Pseudomonadota bacterium | reverse complement strand
GCCGTTGCCCGACAACAGGTTGCGTTGCCAGGGCTGCATTCCGCCGACGCGCGTGCGCGTGAAGCCGGCGCGCACGCCACTGCCCGAGTTGCCGTTGCCGGGCAAGGCGCTGCCGTCGAGGCGCGTACCGATGAAGTTGCCGTAGACCGTCAGTTGCGAGGCATCGACGCCGCCGTTCCAGCCGGCGACCGCATCGGCGAACCCGTTCAGCGCGAGCCCCTGCACGGTCAGGTTCGCGCCGCTGGCCTGCAGCCAGAATCCGGCGCCACCGCTGCCGATGACCTCGATCGCGAGTTGCGTGTCGAGGCCGCCGTCATACGTCGTGCGCGTGTTCACCAGGCTGCCCGGCTGGCTGTAGCCGTCGACGGCGAGCGTGCCGACGATGCCCGGCAGCGGGCTCGAAAGCGTGATCGCGTGCGGACCGGCACCGGCAATGCCGAACGCGATCGTGTCGGCCCCGCTCGCGGCATTCGCGGCGACGATCGCCTCGCGGCGATTTTCGCCGCTTCCGACACCCGGCATATTGACGACGGCCATTTCGACTCTGAAGCTCCCCGAATTCGATACGCGTTATTGCGCCCCGATCCGGGGTCCCGTCAAGGCGTGGTTACGCCGCAGGCCTTCGTTGCACACAAATATTGCAGTATGTATACAGAATGCGCTTTTGCACCCGCTGCCATGGCGCGCAGGGGGCAATTCCTTGGCATGGAACCTGCTGTCCGGACCGTCATGAGTGCTTGTCACGTCTACCGATTTCCGATGCGCGATCCCGACGACATGTCCGGTCTCGCGGGGCTATTGGACCAAGGGAAGATTGCCGCTTCCGATATCAAGGCGGTGTTCTGCAAAACCGAAGGTAACGGGCTCAACAACGACTGGACGCGGCATTTCGTCGATCGCGCCGTCCGCGACGCGATTGCCGCGCGCGGCGGGGCGGATGCGCAAGCGTTGCGCCGTGCGGTGCTGGTCCTGATCTCGGGCGGTAGCGAGGGCGTCGTCTCGCCCCATATGTTGGTCTTCGCTTCGGCACAATCCACGGGAACCGAGCCGGGCTTGGCGCTCGGCATGGAGATCCGCGATCTCGCCCCCGGCGATTTCGCGCAGCGCAATCATTCGATCGCGACCGCCGATATGGTCCGCGCCGCGATGAAAGCGGCGGGGGCCAAGGACCCGTCGCAGGTCGGCTTCGTCGTCGTGCGCGCACCCGCCGATCCTGCGCGCGGTGCCACGTCGCCGCGCGTGCGCGCCGCCGTGTCGCTGGGCGTGGCGCAAGCCTTAGGCGAGATCGAAGGCGAGATCGACGAAGCCGCATTTCTCGAAGATTTTTCGAAGTTCTGCCGCCGCGTTTTCGTCGTCGCGCGCGACGATACGACGACCCAGCAGGTGATCGTGCTCGCCAACGCGCCCGGCGGTACGAAGGGTTTACGCGCCGCCGCCGGTCCGTTGCACGATCCGTTGGACTCGCCCGGTGTCGCCGCCGTTCTCGCCAAGCTTGGCATCGACGCGACGCCGCAGGCGTCGCCGGAAGCTAGTGCACGGATCGTCGCGTCGCTTTCCAAGGGGGACCCGCCGAACGACGGAAAAATCCGCGGTGCGCGCCACACGATGAACGGGGACGGCGATATCCATTCGCATCGTCATGGCCGCTCGGCCTATGGTGCGATGATCGCCTCGGTAATCGGCCATTCCTATTGCTTCGTCTCGGGCGGCGCGGAGCATCACGGCCCCGACAATGGCGGTTTGATCGCGCTGATCGCGCGCGACGAAGGATATTCGATATGACGACGACGTTACCCGCTGCGTGCGACCTTGTCGTCGCGGGCGCCGTGATCGTCACCGGCGAGGGTAAGTCGATCGGCGACGGCGCCGTCGCGGTGACAGGTACACGCATCGTCGCGATCGGCGAAACGCGCGCGATCGATGCCGCTTATACGGCGGCACGCCGGATCGACGCGAAGGGCAAAATCCTGATGCCCGGCCTCGTCAATGTACACAATCACACGCCGCTGACGATCGTGCGCGGCATGGTCGAGGATCTGGGCTTCGCGCCCGCTTACACACCGGGCATTCCGCAAGGCCATTGGCTGTCGGACGAAGAAACCTATCTGTTCGCGCGGCTGGGGGCGTGGGAATTGCTGCGCATGGGCACGACCACGGCCGTCGACTATTACCGAAAGCCGCAAGCTTGCGCGGCGGCGTTGGCGGAAACGGGGTTGCGCGGTTTCGTCGGCGGGCGCATTCACGACGCGGACACCGCCGCTTTGGCCGACGGCGCTTGGACGCATGATCGCAAGCTCGGCGAGGCCACGCTCGCCGAAAGCCAGGACATGATCGCCGCCTGGGACGGCAAGGCGGAGGGCCGTATCCGCTGTTTCCATGCGCCGCATGCGCCCGATACGTGTTCGCGCGATCTGCTGCGCATCGTCGCCGATCTTGCGGCGAAGGACGGGCGCCAAGTGCATACGCATCTTGCGCAATCGCCGATGGAGGTCGAGCGTGTCACCGCGCGCGAAGGCAAAGGCCCCGCGCAATTGCTCGACGCGGTCGGCTTGCTGAACGGCGATCTGGTCGCGGCGCACTGCATCTTCTTGAACGACGCCGAGATCGATCTGGTCGGTAAAGCCCATATCAATGTGGCGCACGCGCCCGTGGGCAATGTGTCGGCCGGCATGATCGCGCCGATCGTGGCGCTGGAGAAAGCGGGCGCCACCATCGCCATTTGCACCGACACCAAAACCGGCGACATGTTCGAATCCATGCGCACCGCCTTGGCCGTCGCGCGCGTACGCGGGGCGGGCTACGCTTGCGACGCGCGCACGGTTTTCGGTTGGGCGACGAAGGGCGGGGCGAAGGCGATGGCGATGGACGGCGAAATCGGTGTCTTGAAACCCGGCGCCAAGGCGGATTTCATTTTGCTGGACGCGGCGGCGCCGAATCTGCGCCCGATCGTCGACGGAATCGGTATCGTCGTGCATAGCGGCGTCGGGCCGAATGTTTCGACGTCCGTTATCGACGGGACAGTGGTTATGGAAAACGGCAAGCCGACTTTGTTTGACGCGGACGCGGTGATCGCGGCGGCGCAAAAAGCGGCCGATCGCTTATGGGCGCGCGCGGGCCGGCCCGGCGTGATGACGGAGGCGGTTTGAACATGACACGCGATCTACGCGGTTACGGCCCCACGCCGCCTTTTGCCGATTGGCCCGGAAAAGCGCGCGTCGCCGTCACTTTCGTCGTGAATTTCGAGGAAGGGGCGGAGCTTTCCATCGCCGACGGCGACGAACGCAACGAGAAAGTCTACGAGGTCGCCGACGAAGTCGTCGGCCGCCCCGACCCGTGTCTCGAATCCCATTTCGACTATGGGACACGAATCGCTTATTGGCGCATCGCGGAGCTGTTCGACCGGTATGGCGTGAAATTCACGCTATCGTCCTGCGGGCGTGCGATCGAGCGCTCGCCCGAAATCGCGATCGACGCGGCCAAGCGTGGCCACGAGATCGCGTGTCATGGCTGGCGCTGGGAAACCCATGCGACGATGCCGATCGAGCAGGAGCGCGAAGCGATCGCCAAGACCGTCGCCGTGATCGAGCGCACGACCGGTACACGGCCCGTAGGTTGGCATACGCGCTCGGCGCCGTCGTCGAACACACGCAAATTGCTGATCGAGGCGGGCGGGTTCCTCTACGACAGCGACGCCTACGGGGATGAATTGCCGTACTTCGTCGAGGTCGAGGGCAAGCGCCATCTGGTGCTGCCTTATGCGTTCGACACGAACGACATGCATTTTCATCAGGGCTTCCAGCGTTTCGCGCTGGGCGGCGACTTCGCGACCTATACGACCGACGCGTTCGATTGGCTGCACGACGAGGGGGCGAAAACGCCGCGCCTGCTGCCGATCGGCCTGCATCTGCGCATGGTCGGAAGGCCGGGCCGCATGGCGGGGTTGAAGCGCATCTTGGATCACGTGACGCGGCCCGAAGCGAAAGCTTGGTGCGCGACGCGCGCCGACGTGGCGCGGCACTGGATCGCGAAGTTCGGCGCATGACCGCGGCCCTCGCCATCGCGCCCAGCGCGCATCTTGATATTCGCGGCGTGTCGAAGGCCTATGGCGAGACGACCGTGCTCGATCGTCTTGACCTTGCCGTCGATCGCGGCGAGTTCGTGTCGCTGCTCGGCCCCTCGGGCTGCGGCAAGACGACGTTGCTGCGCCTGATCGCCGGTTTGCAAGACGCGGATAGCGGCTCGATTTCGGTCGATGGGCGGGAATTGACGTCGCTGCCCGCGCATAAGCGGAATATCGGCGTCGTTTTCCAGAATTACGCGTTGTTCCCGCATTTGACGGTCGCGGAAAACGTGGCTTTCGGTCTCGACGCCAAGGGCGTGTCGAAGGCGGAGAGCGCGGAGATCGTGAAACGTACGCTCGAGCTCGTGAAGCTCTCGGAGATGGCGCCGCGCACGATCTTCGCGCTGTCGGGCGGCCAGCAGCAACGCGTCGCCGTGGCGCGCGCTTTGGCGATCCGCCCGAGCCTTTTGCTGTTGGACGAACCTTTCTCGGCACTCGATCGCAAGCTGCGCGAAAGCATGCAGATCGATCTGCGCCGCTT
>JAIUNH010000361.1 GCA_020161965.1 Pseudomonadota bacterium | reverse complement strand
GGCGCTTGGCTTCCAGCAGGTCGAGGCGCATCGACCACGCCGAGCCGAAGAGTTTGCCCAGATACGCGGCCAGCACGCCCGCCATGCCGGGGGCCCGTCCGCCGGTCGCGACCGTGACGGTCAGATCGCCGCGCCGGATCAAGGCCGGTGTGTGGAAGTCGCACAATTCGGTCACGTCCTCGACATTTACGAGGGCGCCCGCCGCACGCGCGCGGGACGCGATCTCTCGCGACCGGTCCTCGTCGAAATCCGCGATATAGACGATGCGATAGCCCGCCAAATCGCCGTCCGGCGGTATGTGATCGACGCGCATTGCGCCCGATTCCCGCAGCAAATTCAGGCGACGCGCGGCGCGCGGGCCGTCCCCGATCAGGGCGATCGGCAATTTTGCGGCGTCGAGATTGATCGGCAACATGGTCGGATACTCGGATTTGCGGGGGAATTCGGGAATTGAGGTTTTTTAGGCGGGGGTCAAAGATTTAATCGCTCGCCAAGCCGGTCGAACCGCCGTTTGATGAAGCTCTGAAACGGAGCGGATCATGGGCGTTCAAACGGCGATCTCCACGGCGATCAAGGCGGCTTCTCGGACCGAAATCCGCGAAGCTTTTACGGCCGACGAGCTGGGTTGGATCTTGGGCGAAGCGGCGATTTTGACCCGCAGCGCCCCGGCCGCCGCCGATGCGCATTTGCGCAGCGCCGGTTTGGCCCTGCTGGCCCGCCATCCCGAACTCGCCGCCCCGGCGACCGCCGGTTTGGGCGCGCCCGCGAAGATCGCGGGCAGCGAATACCGGGCTCAATGGACGAATCGCGTCGCCGCGCAGGCGGGCGAGATCGTGGCGCTGGTCGCGTTCTCGGGCGCCAATGTCGTGCTCGAACGCCAAGCCGGCTTCGCCGACAACGCAGCCTTGGACGCGGGCGCCGTCATCGTGTTGCAGGCGGGCGAGGCCGTTTCGCCGTTGCAAGGCGGCTTCGCGGGCCCGGTCTTCGCCGTGCGCTATACGCGCGCGCAAGCGAGCGAAGTGCCGGTCGTACCGATCGGCGAACACGCGTTGTGGCCCAGCGCCTGGGCCGTCGCGGGTTGAACCGTTAAGCGGGGCGGCGGCGCCAAGCATAGCCGCCTTCCTCGCGCTCCTCGCGCGTCGCCGGCTGGAAATAATGATCGACCGTCACGATTTTGCCGTCGCGCAAGGCGGCGATCGTGCCTTCATGCGTGGGCTGCAGCGCGTCGAACCCGGCGCGCAGCATCAGCGTGATCTGGTCGCGCAGCACGTCGCCGATGGCGCGCAACTTGCCCTTGAAACCATGGCGCTCGCGCGCGAGGCGCGCCAGCGAATAGGGCCGCCCATCGGCATAGCGCAGGAATTTGAGCGCGATCAGATCGAAGCGATTGAGGTCGTTCTCGATCCCGTCGAAAGTCTCGCCCGCGACCAGCACGAGGCCCAGCGGGGCATTGCGCGCCAGCAGCGTTTCGCGGTCGCGCAGGAAACGCGCCTTGGTGATCGCGGCCGGGCCTTGCGGCAAAGCTTCGTCGTCGGCGGGAAACGACCAGGCATCTTCGCCGAACGCGCGGCGCTTCACATCGTAAACGGTCATGATCAAGCGTCCGCGTAGAGGGCGGCTTTGAAGGGCTCGGCGCCCACACGGCGATAGGCGTCGAGGAAGTTTTCCTCCGGCCCCTTGCGCAAGCCGAGATAGACGTCGATCACCGCTTCGACAGCGTCGACGACCTTATCGGTCGGGAAGCCTGGCCCGATGATTTCGCCGATCGACGTATGCTCGTCGGCCGAGCCGCCCAGCGTGATCTGATAGAGCTCCTTGCCCTTCTGATCGACGCCCAGCAGGCCGATATGGCCGACATGGTGATGGCCGCACGCGTTGATGCAGCCGGAAATCTTGATCTTCAGATCGCCGATTTCCTCCTGGCGCGCGATATCGGCGAAGCGCTCCGACAGGCGCTGCGCGACCGGGATCGAGCGCGCATTGGCGAGCGCGCAGTAGTCGAGGCCCGGGCAGGCGATGATGTCGGTGACGAGGCCGGCATTCGGCGTGGCGAGGTTGTGCTTGGCGAGTTCGGCGAACAAAGCCGGGATCTCGTCGAGCTTCACATGCGGCAGAACCAGATTCTGCTCGTGGCTCACGCGGATTTCCGAATGCGAGAAGCGCTCGGCGACGTCCGCGACGACTTCCATCTGTGCGGCCGTCGCATCGCCCGGCGGTTCGCCGATCGGCTTCAACGAAACGGTGACGACGCCATAGCCGGCATTGCGATGCGCCGTCACGTTATGGCGCACGAAGCGTTCCAGCGCCTTGTTGGCGGCTTTCGCGGTTTCCAGTGCTGCGGACGTCGCGGCCAGCTGCTCGAGCGACGGCGGCGCGAAATAGGCGCTGATCGCCTGCACGTCGGCTTCGGGCAAGTTCAGCGTCTTGCCCTTCAACTGCGCGAACTCGGCTTCGATCGCAGCGGCGATCTCGGCTTTGCCTTTTTCGTGGACCAGGATCTTGATCCGCGCCTTGTATTTGTTGTCGCGTCGGCCTTCGAGGTTGTAGACGCGCAAGATCGCCTCGCAATAGGCGAGCAGATCTTCCTCGGGCAGATAGTCGCGCACCTTGTGCGCGATCAGCGGCGTGCGGCCTTGGCCGCCGCCGACATAGACGGCAAAGCCGGTCTTGCCGCCGGGCCCACGCACCGCATGCAGCCCGATATCGTGGACTTGCACCGCCGCGCGATCATGCGGGGCGCCGGTCACGGCGATCTTGAACTTGCGCGGCAAGTACGTGAATTCCGGATGGATCGCCGACCATTGGCGCAGGATTTCGGCATAGGGGCGCGGATCGACGATTTCGTCGGCCGCGGCGCCGGCGAAATGATCGGCCGTCACGTTGCGGATGCAATTGCCCGACGTTTGCAGCGCATGCATCTCGACCTCGGCCAACTCGGCCAGCAGATCGGGAATGCGCGCAAGCTCGACCCAGTTGAATTGCAGGTTTTGGCGCGTCGTGAAATGGCCGTAGCCCTTGTCGTATTCGCGCGCGATATGGGCGAGCTTGCGCATCTGGCGCGACGACAACACGCCATAGGGAATGGCGATGCGCAGCATGTAGGCGTGAAGCTGCAGATAGACGCCGTTCATCAAGCGCAGCGGTTTGAATTGATCTTCGGTCAATTCGCCCGACAGGCGGCGGGCCACCTGGTCGCGGAACTCGGCAACGCGTTCCAGAACGAAGCTCTGATCGAATTCGTCGTAGCGGTACATGTTCAGACGCTTCCCGGAATGGCGACGGTGGGGCCCTGGGCGCGGATGCGCTCGCGCAGCAGCACGGGCAGGCGCGATTCCGGGTCGAAGGCGACGGCGACGGGCTCGACCACGATATTACGGTCGTGATCCAATTTCGCCGCGGCCAACAGCGTTTCGGCCTTGGCGGGGTCGAGGGCGATTTCGGCGCGGGTCGCGTCCTTCACCCAATCGCCCGTTTCGGTGCGGAAAACGACGATACCCGAACGCAGATCGTTGGCCGTGATCGCGACCGGCCGGAACGGCTTGGCGGCTTTGCTCATGATCGGGGGACAATCGGTCCCGAGCCCCCGGCGGGACAAACGAGAAATCCTCACAAGCCCGTTAAGTTTGGTTGGAAGCCCCGGCCATGGCTAATATAGCCATGAGGAGAAACGCATGATTCCCCCATCGGCCCCGCCAGAAGCTACATTCGGCGTGCAATGACCTTCTCGGCACTCGATTCCGCCCTGACCGGGCTGTTTTACGCCGACCCGGCGGTGGCCGCGATTTTCGACGATCGCGCCAGGCTTGCGCGTTTTTTGCGCATCGAAGCCGCTTTGGCCGAAGCGCAAGGCCATGACGATGTCGCAAAATCGGTCCGCGCGCTCGATCCCGCCACCTTCGATCTCGCCGCAATTGGTGCGGGCACGGCCAATCAGGCTGTCGCGTCGATCCCGTTTCTGGCGGCTTTGCGCAAGCAATTGCCCGAAGCGCTCGGCGCGCTTGTCCATAAGGGCGCGACCAGCCAAGACCTGATCGACACCGAAGCCGCACTTGCGGCCAAGGCGACGGATGCCGCCATCGCCGCGCATTGGGCGACGGCGTTGACGGGGCTCGTGGCGCTGGCGCGCGCGCATCGCGATGTCGTGATGATGGGCCGCACCTATAATAAGCATGCCGCGACGATCACCTTCGGCTTCAAGGCCGCGATGTGGGGCGTGGGTTTGGCCGAAGCGCTGGAAGCGGCACCCGCACCGACCTATCGCGCCACGCTGGGTGGGGCGGTCGGCACGCTCGCCGCGATGGGCAAATCGGCGCCCATCGTCGCCAAACGTTTTGCGGAAATCCTGGACCTCGACGCATCGCCGTTCCCGATTCAAGTTTCGCGCGCCCCTTATGTGGCGGGCGGGTTGCGTCATGCGATGGCGCTGGGGGCCGCCGCGAAGATCGCGACCGATATTCTGTTCCTGCAAGCCGACGAGATCGGCGAAGTCGCCGAGCCCGCGATCCCCGGGCGCGGCGGTTCGTCGGCGATGCCGCATAAGCGCAACCCGGTCGGTTGTGCCGCGATCCTCGCGACGCATATGGCCGCCGGCGGCCATGCGGCGAC
>JAIUNH010000360.1 GCA_020161965.1 Pseudomonadota bacterium | reverse complement strand
CATACCCGGCACGAAATCGGGGGCGACGCGTTCACCCAAACGCGTCGCCTTGCCTTCGATCAGCGGGGCGCGCGTGCGGCCGAAACTGCGTGGATTGCGCGCGAACGGGTCCTCGGCGAAATCGGGGCCGGAGCCCCACAAGCCCGTTTCCGCCTTCACATCGACATCCGCCCCCGGCAATTCCGCGACAAAGCGCGACGGGATCGAGGATTGCCACGTGTTGTAGATGCGCCGGTTGGCGGCGAAGGTGACGTAAGCGTGTTTGCGCGCGCGCGTGAGGCCCACATGCGCCAAGCGGCGCTCCTCTTCCAGGCCTTCCTCGCCCTTCTCGTCCAAGGCGCGCGGATGGGGGAACAAACCTTCCTCCCAACCCGGCAAGAACACGACGTCGAATTCCAAGCCCTTGGCGGCGTGCAGCGTCATCAAGCTCGCCATCTCGTCCGAGGCTTTCTCGACGCTCTCCATCACCAGCGAGACATGTTCGAGGAAGGCGGGCAGCGTATCGAATTCCTCGATCGCGGCGACGAGCTCCTTGAGGTTTTCGAGACGGCCCGGCGCTTCGGGACTTTTGTCCATCTGCCACATCGCGGTGTAGCCGCTTTCGTCCAGAATGGTGCGGACGAGATCGGCATGCGCGATCGTCTCGAGCCCGCCGCGCCAGCGCGCGAAATCCTCGACCAGCCGCGTCAACGAACGGCGCGGGGCGGGCTTCAATTCATCAGTGCTAATGATTTCCTGCGACGCGGCATAGAGCGAAATGCGCCGTGCCGAGGCAAGGCCGCGCACGATGCGCAACGCCGCATCGCCAAGCCCGCGCTTGGGCGTATTGACGATGCGCTCGAACGCCAGATCGTCGTCTTGCTGCACGGTCACGCGCAGATAGGCGATCGCGTCGCGGATTTCCTGGCGTTCGTAAAAGCGCGGGCCCCCGACGACGCGATACGGAAGGCCCAGCGTGACGAAACGTTCTTCGAATTCGCGCGTCTGGAAACCGGCGCGCACCAGCACCGCGACTTGCGACAACGGCACCTTGGCACGTTGATGGGCCTCGATCTCCTCGCCCACGAAGCGCGCTTCTTCCTCACCGTCCCACACCGGCTTGACGACGACTTTCTCGCCGCCCTTGTCGGCGGTCCACAGCGTCTTGCCCAAGCGGCCGCGATTATGCGCGATCAGCGACGACGCGGCCGACAGGATGTGTTCGGTCGAACGGTAGTTCTGTTCGAGCCGCACGACCTTGGCGCCGGGGAAATCCTGTTCGAAGCGCAGGATGTTTCCGACCTCCGCCCCGCGCCAGCCATAGATCGACTGATCGTCGTCGCCCACGCAGCAGATATTGCGATGGCCTTGGGCGAGGATACGCAGCCACAGATATTGCGCGACGTTCGTGTCCTGATATTCGTCGACCAAGATGTATTTGAACTTGCGGTGATACTCGGCCAGCACCGACGCATCGTTCTGGAAGATCGTCAACGTGTGCAGCAGCAGATCGCCGAAATCGACGGCGTTGAGCGTCTTCAAACGCTCCTGATACATCGCGTAGATCTCGACAGCACGTCCATTGGCAACTTCCGACGCGGACTCCGCCGTCACGCGCTGGGGCGTCAGGCCGCGATCCTTCCAGCGTTCGATCACGCCATGCACCACGCGCGCGGGCCAGCGCTTGTCGTCGATCCCTTCGGCCTGGAGCAATTGCTTGATCAGCCGGATCTGGTCGTCCTGATCGAGGATCGTGAAATTGCTTTTAAGGCCGGCGAGTTCCGCATGGCGGCGCAAGATGCGCGCGGCGAGCGCGTGGAACGTGCCCAGCCACATGCCCTCGGCCGTTTCGCCGATGATCGAGGCGACGCGCTCGCGCATCTGGGCGGCGGCTTTGTTGGTGAAGGTCACGGCCAGAACCTGGCCGGGGAACGCCTTGCGCTGGACCAGAAGATGGGCGATTCGCGTGGTCAGGACGCGGGTTTTGCCCGTCCCCGCCCCGGCCAGCACCAGCAGCGGGCCGTCCAGCGTGCGCACGGCATCGAGCTGCGGCGGGTTCAATCCGCGCAGATAGGGCGGCAACGACTCGGGAACGATTTCGACCATCGGCGCCCTAATAGCATACGAAGTTGCGCGGGGGGACTTGGCGGCGGGGCCGGAAAGGCCCATGCTCATTCGTATGCCATTCCCCCCGGTCCGCGCGGCCGTCTTGGCCGCTCTCCTCGCCTTCACCGCCCCGCTTTCGGGCCATGCGCAATCGCTCGAATCGATCGTCGAGCCGGTGATGCGTTTCAAAGCCTATGTGCCCGCCGATGCGCGCACCGCGACCGGCCTGGGGCGCGAGCGCGAAGGCTCGGCCATTCTGATCGACGCGAGCGGCTTGATGCTGACCGTCGGCTATCTGATGGTCGAGGCCGAGCGCGCCGACGTGGAATTGCCCGACGGGTCGGTCGCGGCCGCCGAAATCGTCGCCTATGACCACGACACCGGTTTGGGCTTGTTGCGCTCGCGCGTTGCGGCGCGCGCGGCCAAGCCCGTGGCCTTGGCGCGCAATGCCGAGGACGTGAAAGCCGGCGATGCGGTTTTGGTGGTGCCCTTCGGCGGCGTGGATAACGCGGCCCCGGCGCGCGTCATCTCCCGCCGGCCGTTCGCAGGCAATTGGGAATACATGCTCGACAGCGCGATTTTCACAGTACCGCCGCATCCGCTGTGGAGCGGGGCGGCGTTGCTCGATGCGCGCGGCCGTTTGATCGGTGTGGGCTCGCTGATCGTCAACGACGCGAGCGGGGCGCGCAGCAGCGGCGAAGGCCCGCGCGTGCCCGGCAATGTGTTCGTGCCGATCGACGTGCTGGAACCGATTTTCGCCGACATGATCGCCGAAGGCCGCGCAATGACCCCGCGCCGCCCGTGGACCGGTATGACGCTGGAGGAAACGCCGCAAGGCTTGATCGTGGCGCGCGTGACGCCCGGCGGCCCGGCGGAACGCAGCGGCCTGTCGCGCGGCGACACGATCGCCGGCATCAAAGGCAAGGCCACGCCCACGCTGGTCGAATTCTATCGCGGGCTATGGGCGCAAGGCCCGGCGGGCACGCAAGTGGAATTCGACGTGCAGCGCGAAGGTCGCATCCAGCGCCAGACCTTGCGCTCGGTCGATCGGCTCGATCAGCTCAATCTGAAACGCGCGCCCTAACGCTTCATCGCGACGGCGCGGCCGACACCGTCGGGTACCGGCAACGCCGCGTGTGCTGCGACGACATCCAGCGCACGGTGCAGATCGTCCTTCGGCAGCGAACCCGCCTTACGCGTCGTCATATCGACAGCGAGCGACAGCACTTCGAAGGTCGCGGCGATTGCGCCCGTTTCGGCATGGCGCATGATGTGGAAATGATGGATGCGCTTGGCATCCGCCCCCAGCATGCGCGATTCGACCGCCAAAGGCGCGTCGCGTTTCACCTCGCCCAAATAGCGGATATGCGCTTCGACCGCGAAGAACGAGCGCTGGGCGGCGTCGCGCCACGCGCGGCCAAAGCCCATTTCCTCGAACAAAACATCGACCGCGTTGTCGAACACGACCACGTAGT
This sequence comes from Pseudomonadota bacterium, assembly GCA_020161965.1. GTDB lineage: Bacteria > Pseudomonadota > Alphaproteobacteria > CACIAM-22H2 > CACIAM-22H2 > Tagaea. Next base: position 1,064 of record JAIUNH010000360.1, on the reverse strand, counting down.
AAGCGACGTTCATATGGCCGTTATAGTCGAGCCATTCTTGGCGCACGCGCTCGCGATGGCGGTCGAAAGGGGCCGGGAAATTCAACGCTTTGCCTCCGTGCTGTCGGACCTGTAGCTTTGGCGGCCCCGGCGGTTCCGGGCAAGGAAAAGATCATTCTGGGCTTTCTCGAATTTTTCGCACGTCATGCGCGCTGGGCGATGCCGGCGGGCCTCGCGATCGGCATTGCGCTGCCCGATCTCGCCGCCGCGTTGAAGCCGATCCTGTCGCCGTCGGTCGTGTTGCTGCTGCTCGCATCGATGCTGCGCGTGTCGCCCTCGGCGATCGGTGCTGCGTTCGGACGTTTGCCGATGCTGGGTTTCGCCTGGATTTGGGCGCTGCTCGCCGTGCCCTTCATCACCTTGGCGATCGGGGCCGCGTTGGGCCTGCCGCGCGATCTGCACGACGCGCTGACGGTCAGTTCCGCCGCCCCGCCCTTGCTGTTTGGTGCCATGTTCGCCGCCGTGGTCGGGCTCGATGCGGGCCTCGCGCTCGTCACCGTCTTGGGCGGCACGATGATCGCGGCCTTGACCGTGCCGCTGGTCGCGGCACTCGCGGGGCTCGATCTGGGCGACGTATCGACCGGCGAGTTCCTGCTGCGCTCGATCGGCATCGTCGCGGGCACCGCCATCGCCGCCTATGTCGTGCGGCGCGTGCTGGGCGAAGCAAGGCTGCAAGAAAACGCCAAAATCCTGGAAGGGATCGGCGTGTTGTTGATGATCGTCTTCGCCATCGCGGTGATGGACGGCATCACCGCCATCGCCTTCGCCGAGCCTTGGCGCCTTGCCGCTTACGTGCTCGCGGCCTTCGCGCTGAATTTGGGATTGCAGATCGGCTCGGCGCTGATCTTCTGGCGCAAGGGAATCCGCACCGCCGGCACGATGGCGGTGGCGACGGGCTTTCGCAACAACGCGCTGCTGATCGCCATTCTGCCGCCGCCCACGCCGCCCGAAATCCTGCTGTTCATCGCGGCGGCGCAATTCCCGATCTATATCGTCCCCAGCCTCGCCTGGCCGCTCTACGCCCG
>JAIUNH010000359.1 GCA_020161965.1 Pseudomonadota bacterium | reverse complement strand
CTTCCTGACCCAGATCACGGTCACCGGCCCCTTCGTCAACAAGACGATGTTCGACCAGACCGGCGTGAAGATGCCGGCCGCCGGCGCCACGTGGGACGATTGGGCCAAGGCGCTCGCCGAAGTGCAGCAGAAGGGCAAAGTCTATTCCGGCATGGTGATGGACCGCACGGGCCATCGCTTCGCGGGCGTGTCGATCAGCTACGGCGCCAAGTATTTCGACGCGAAGGGCGTCCCCTCCAATGTCGTCGACGACGGCTTCAAGGCCGTGTCGGAGCGTATGGTCCAGTGGCACAAGGACGGCTTGATGCCGCAAGACCTGTGGCCGGGCGCTTCGGGTGCGAAGTGGAAGAACGCCGGCGATATGTTCATCAACAACGATGTCGCGATGGTCATCTCGGGCTCCTGGATGATCCAGAAGTTCCAGTCCGACATCGGCGACAAGTTCGAGTGGATCGTGCCGCCGCAGCCTTGCGGTCCGGCGGGCTGCTCGGCGATGCCCGGTGGGGCCGCGATGGTCGCGTTCAAGGCGACCAAGCATCCGGCGGAAGTCGGCAAGGTCATGGAGTTCATGGCGTCCGAGCCGGTGCTGAAGGAATATTACGAGCGCACCGTCCAGATCCCCGCGCATAAGGGGATCGCGGAAAAGGGCCTGAACTACGGCAAGGACGTCGGCCCGGAAACGCAGGCGGCGCTGAAGCAGTTCACCGCGGACTTCCAGAAGATCTCGCCCGTCGCGCACCAGCTGCAAAGCTATCAGCGCAACGTCGCGATCTTCAACGCGACGGTGAACTACGTCGCGCAAGCGATCACCGGCACGCTCACCCTGCCCCAGGCCTACGCCAAGGTGCAGGAGGAGATCGACAACGCCGTGAACAAGTAAGGTTCCGGCGTAACGAAGGCCGGCGGCGTTCCTCCCGCCGCCGGCCTTTTTCTTTACCAGCACGACACCAAGGAACCCGATGCAGGTCCGGCCGCAAGCCGCGTTCGAATGGCTCTGGAAAACCGTCGGCGATGTGCTGGACGGGCCGATGCGCGCCATTCAAAGCCATATCGGCGCGCATCGCATGGCCTATGTGTTCTTGCTGCCCAACCTGCTCGTCTTCGGCCTGTTTTCCTTCTGGCCGATGATTCTGAATTTCTACATCGCCTTCACCGGCGGCCAATCCGTCATCCTCGCCAATCGCCCGCTGGTCGGGCTCGACAATTTCCGCGAATTGCTCGCCTGCCCCTCCTATCTCGATCCGCGCAGTTGCGGCGTGGCGGGCTATTCCTTCTGGACGGGCTTGTGGAACACGCTGTTCTTCGCGTTGGTCCAAGTGCCGCTGATGATCGTCGTGGCGCTGGCGACGGCGCTGATCCTCAACCGCGACATCCGCGCACGCGGCTTCTGGCGCGCCGTCTATTTCTATCCGGTTATGCTGTCGCCGGTCGTCGTCGCGGTGATCTGGGACTGGATCTTGAAGCGGCGCGGCATCCTGAACGCCACGCTCGAAAAAGCCGTCGAGACGTGGAATTCGATCGCGCCGAATTTCCTGATGATGGCCGATTACCGGGCGATCAACTGGCTGATCGACGCGCGTTCGGGTTGGCCGATGTTCTGGGTGATCTTCGTCTATACCTGGGCGCATTTGGGCTTCTACATGTTGATCCTGCTGGCGGGGCTCCAGGCCATTCCGCGCGATCTCTACGAAGCCGCACAGATGGACGGCACGTCGAAGTCACGCCAGTTCTGGCGCATCACGCTGCCTTTGCTGATGCCCACGATGATCGTGGTGCTGGTGCTGTCGCTGATCCGCGCCTTCCAGGTGTTCGACGAAGTTTACGTGCTGACCGGCGGCGGCCCCGGCCAGGCGACCAAGATGATGATCCAGCACATCTACGAAAGCGCTTTCATCGGCGACGCCAAACGCTACGGCATCGCCGCCGCGTCGTCGGTGCTGGTCGCGTTGCTGCTGATGGTGCTGACCTTCCTGCAACTCGCCGTCACGCGCAAAAAGGCAGGCAACTGATGGGTATGGGCGATGTCATCCGCTTCCTGACCCGCACGCGCGGGCGCGGCAGGCTGCATTGGTCGGATTGGCTGACCTACGCCTATCTCGTGCTCAGCCTGCTGGTCGTGCTGCTGCCGATCACTTGGATGTTCCTGTCCTCGGTGAAGTCGCCCGCGTCGTTGGTCGAGAACGACCCGCGCATTCTGCCCTATACGCAATTGACCGTGCCCTCGCCCACCGGCGGGCGCGATCAGAACGTCTTCGTCCATACGCGCGCCGATGGCAGCACAGTCGAGGTCGCGTTCGTCGGCCCGCGTGGCATCAATGCGCGTGTCTATGAGCTCGGCAAACCCGATACGGTGTTCGAAGTGCCGCGCGGTAGTCTTGCCCGCAAGGAGATCGTCGATCCGCGCTGGGAGAATTATACCGAGCCCACGCTCGGCTCGACCCAATCGCGCACGTTCAACTTCCTGCGCTATTTCTGGAACTCGACTTTCGTCACCGTCATGGCGACGCTGCTGACATTGATCGTCAACGCCATGGCCGGTTTCGCCTTGTCGAAATACAAATTCCGCGGCCGCGACGCGATGGCGCTGACCATCGTGGCGACGCTGCTGATCCCGCCGACGGTCATCCTCGTGCCGCTGTTCATGACCGTCTCGTCGCTCGGCATGTTGAACTCGCTGTGGGGCGTGATCATCCCGACGATCGCCACGCCGACCGGCGTGTTCCTGCTGCGCCAATATATGCTGACCATTCCGGACGAATTGCTCGAAGCCGCGCGCATGGATGCGGCGTCCGAATGGAAGATCTTCTGGCGCATCATCCTGCCGCTGGCTTTGCCCGCCTTGTCTGTGCTGGCCATCCTGTCGGTCATGTGGCGCTGGAACGACTTCATGTGGCCGTTGATCGTGCTGACCCAGTCGGAGGTCTTCACGCTTCAGCTCGGCCTTTCGACCTTCAAGGGCGAGCTCAACGACAACATGCATTATCTGCTCGCGATGACGGTACTCACACTGCTGCCGGTGACGCTGGTGTTCGTGTTCCTGCAAAAACACATCACCTCCGGCATCGCCAATACGGGATTGAAGTGATGGCGCGGCTGGAACTCAAACAGGTCAAAAAAGCCTTCGGCCCGGTCGAGGTCATTCACGGCATCGATCTCGCCATCGAACACGGCGAATTCGTCGTGTTCGTCGGCCCGTCGGGCTGCGGCAAATCCACCCTGTTGCGGATGATCGCAGGGCTGGAAGACGTGACCACCGGCGAAATCTCGATCGACGGGCAAAGCGTCAACAACGTGCCCGCCGCCGAACGTGGCCTCGCCATGGTGTTCCAAAGCTACGCGCTCTATCCCCATATGAGCGTGCGGCAGAATCTCTCCTTCGGCCTTGAGAACCTCAAAATGCCGAAAGCCGAGGTCAAAAAGCGCGTCGACGAGGCCGCGCGCATGCTGCGCCTTGACGCCTTGCTCGACCGCCGGCCCGGCCAGTTGTCGGGCGGCCAGCGCCAGCGCGTGGCGATCGGCCGCGCCGTGGTGCGCGAGCCGCGCATCTTCCTATTCGACGAGCCGCTCTCGAATCTCGACGCCGAACTGCGCGTGCAGATGCGCGTGGAGATCGGCAATCTGCATCAGCGCCTGGGCAACACGATGATCTACGTGACCCATGATCAAGTCGAAGCCATGACCATGGCCGACCGGATCGCCGTGCTGCGCGACGGGCGTTTGGAGCAATTCGGCAAGCCGCTCGACCTCTATAACCGCCCGGCCAATCTGTTCGTCGCCGGGTTCATCGGTTCGCCGCGTATGAACTTCCTCGACGGCGTTCTCGATGGCGGCGCCGTAAGGCTCAAAAGCGGCGAACGCGTCGCCGTTTCCTGCAAGGGCGGCACCGCAGGCCAGGCGGTCAAGCTCGGTGTGCGGCCGGAACATATTTCGCTGAGCGAAGGCGGCACGCCGGACGCCACACTCTCGGTCACGCTGATCGAACAGCTCGGCGGCGAATCCTATCTCCACGGCACGCTCGCCTCGGGCGAAGCCTTATCCGTGCGCTTGTCCGGGCAAACCCAAGTCGGGCGCGGCGACAAGGTCGGCCTCGTCCTCGGCAGCCCGACCGCACGCCATGTTTTCGACGCCGCCGGCGGCCTCGTCCTCGAACCTCTCTGATCCGGAACAACGATGCGTATTTTCCAGAACGTCACGGCGATTGCGCCGCACGCGCACGGCTTCGACGCTTCCCTCGACGATGGCTGGCGCTTGCGCGTCCGCGCGATGGATGACGGCTTGCTGCGCGTCGTGGTCGAACCCGCGAAAGGTTTGCCCGTCGATCGCACCTGGATGATCGCCCCCGAAGGCGACGTGCCGTGGGAAGGAAGATCGCGCGAAGCGACGACCGGTTTCACGCCGCCGAAGATCGAACTGACACAGAAGGACGGCGGCGCGGTGCTGACCGCCGGCCAGTTCCGCCTGACACTGAGTTGGGCACCGTTGCGCCTTGCGGTCGCGCAATGGAAGGACGGCGCGTGGCACGAATGGTTTGCCGATCGCGCGACCGGCGGCTTCGTGCGCGAAGATCACGGCCGCAAGCTGCGGCATTTCCAGATCCGCAACGCGGGCGACCGGCATTACGGGTTGGG
>JAIUNH010000358.1 GCA_020161965.1 Pseudomonadota bacterium | reverse complement strand
CATCGGGTTCGCCGCGCGCGATCGCCAGCAGCGAGGCCGCGAGCGTTTTCTCGTGCCGAATGCGATAGAGCAAAATCTGGCGTCCGGGATCGCGGCAGATGCGCACCGGCACATCGACGTCGTAGCCGTGGCGCTTCAGCAATTCGCCCCGGTAATACTCGGCGACCGTTTCTTCTTCGCCTTCCTCCTGATGGAGTTTGAAGAAGAACTCGCCGTCGTCGGTGCGCACGCGGCCGTTCAGCGAATTGAGGCTGGTCCAATCGTAGTTCAATTTGGCGTCGCGCACGCCGATCGCGAAATTCTCTGCGACCAGCCGCGCGATCGCGCGTTCGGCTTGCGCAATATTCCCGCTTTTTGCCAGCGCGCGCGCTTCGGCCGTCGGACTTGCCGCGAGCATGTCTAGCCCAGCGTCAATTCGGGTACGAGGTCGCGGAAGAATCCGCTCTCGATCAATCGCGTCGCGGCGGCGATATCGGGCGCGAATTCGCGATCGCGATCGAGATGCGGCACTTTCGCGCGCACGGCTTCATGGGCTTTCAGCAGAACGGGCGAGGTCTTTAGCGGGGCGAGATAATCGAGCCCTTGGCACGCGGCCAGCAACTCGATCGCCACGATCCCCGCCGCATTCGACGCCATTTCACCCAAGCGCCGCGCGGCGTAGGTCGCCATCGAGACGTGATCCTCCTGGCCCGCGGCGGTCGGAATGCTGTCGACCGTGCCGGGATGCGACAGGCATTTATTCTCCGACGCCAAAGCGGCGGCCGAGATTTGCGCGACCATGAAGCCCGAGTTGAGGCCGGGATTGTCGGTCAAGAAAGCGGGCAGGCCGCTCAACGCGCTGTCCATCAGCAGGGCGGTGCGCCGCTCGGACATGCCGCCGATCTCCGCGATCGCCAGCGCCAGCGTGTCGGCGGCGAAGCCGACCGGTTCGGCGTGGAAATTGCCGCCGGACAGAATCTCGCCCGTATCGGCGAACACGATCGGATTGTCGGATACGGCGTTGGCTTCGATCGTCAAGGTCGCGGCGGCGTTGCGGATAAGGTCGAGGCACGCCCCCATCACCTGCGGCTGACAGCGCAACGAATACGGATCCTGCACGCGATGTTCGTTGCGATGCGATGCGCCGATGCCGCTACCGTCGAGCAAGCGGCGATAGGTGGCGGCGACATCCATCTGCCCGCGATGGCCGCGTGCGGCATGGATGCGCGGATCGAAGGGCGTGGAAATGCCCTTGCACGCGTCCAACGACAACATGCCGGTGACGATGGCGGCGGCGAAAACATTCTCCGCCGCGAACAGCCCGGAAAGGGCGAGTGCGGTCGTGACTTGCGTGCCGTTGAGAAGGGCGAGCCCTTCCTTCGGGCCCAGGCGCAACGGCGCAACCCCGGCGGCGGCCAGTGCGGCGTCGCCGCCAACGGTCTTGCCGCCGATACGCGCCGTGCCGCGCCCGATCAATACGGCCGACATATGCGCCAGTGGTGTCAGGTCGCCCGAGGCACCCACCGAACCTTTCGCGGGCACGCAAGGATAGGCTTGTGCCGCGAGCAGGGCGAGCAGCGAGCGCACGATACTCTCGCGTACCGCCGAATGGCCGCGCGCGAGCCCGATCGCCTTCAACGCCAGAACGAGGCGCATGACGGAATCATCGAGCAGCGGTCCGGATCCCGTGCAATGCGATAGCACGAGATTGAGCTGCAGTTGATCCAAGCTCGCGTCGTCGATGCGCTTTTGGGAGAATTTGCCGAAGCCGGTATTGACGCCGTAGATCGGCTTGCCCTCGCCCAGGCGGCGGGTCAGCGCGTCGGCCGAACCGGCGATGCGATCCCAGTCGGCGGCGGCGAAGTCGAGCACGCATGGCGCTTGGGCGATCGCGCGCAACGTCGCGACCGGTACAGCACCGGCGGAAAGTCGAAGTGTCTGGGTCATGCGCCGCGCCGCTTCTTGCCGCCGGTGGGGCGGGGTCCGGAAAATGCCTGCGATGCCGCATCGTCGGCCACGCGGCTCGACAGGGGCAGGGAATTGGGGCGCTGCCCCAGACTGTCGAGACGATACCGGCTGCCGAGTGCATAGCCGGAACCCGGGAACAGGAATTGGCTGCTGGTCGCCAGCGTATCGCCGGCCCATGTGCGCCGGAACAGCAGCAAGCACGGCTCGCCGTCGGGCACTTCCAGAAGTTCACGCGCCTGCGGGTTCGGCAGAATCGCGTGGATGATGTGCTCGATCTCCGTCGCCTCGACGCTGCCGCGCAGATAGCGATAGGGCGTGACCTTGGAGAAATCGACGCTGATGTAATTCGGGAACACCGCGGGATCGATCCAACGTTCTTCGAGCTGGACGGGCGTGTCGTTTTCGCGATGAACGATCAGCGAATGGAACACGCGCAAGCCCGCGCGCATGCCGATGGCTTCGGCATCGGATTTTTCCAGCGTGATCGTTTCCAGCACCTTCATCTCGGCGCTGTGCCGGTTGCCGCGCGCCTCGATTTCCTCGGCGATATCGCGCATCTCGAGCAGGGCGGATTGCGGCTTCGTCTTCGACACGAAGGAACCGACGCCTTGCCGGCGCACGATGATCCCGGCCGCGGTCAATTCGCGCATCGCGCGGTTGACGGTCATTTTGGAGACGCCAAGCTGCTCGACGAGTTCGATCTCCGACGGCACGCGCCGCCCAGCTTCCCATTTGCCGGATTGGATATGGTCGGTGATGAAGCGCTTCACCTGCTCGTAGGCGGGCATCGTGTCGTCGTACTCGTTCATTATCGCCTCGTGTCGATCATGTCCGCGCCAGGCAGGAAGGGCCCAGCGCGCCGTAGGTTTTGTAGGAAAGGATGAATTCCTGGTGGCCGAGCGCTTCCGATTTCGTTTCCGCCCCCCGGCAGATATCCGCGATCGCATCGCGGATCTGCGCGCCGACCTGATCGAGGGTCGCGGTACCGGAAAGGATGGCGCCGGCGTTGATGTCCATATCGTCGCCCAGCCGCTCGAACGTGTCGGGGTTGGCGCAGATCTTCACGACCGGTGCTATGGCCGAGCCGACGACCGATCCGCGCCCGGTGGAGAACAGCAGAATCTGCGCACCGCAGGCGATCAGTTCGGCAAGTTTCGCGTTGTCGTTGACGTTGGGATAACCGAAAACGGGTGCGCCTTCGGGGATGTCGTCGACCAGGAACAATCCGCCACGCGCCGGGCGTTCGCACGGGCGCAGCACGCCCATGATCGCGGAATCGCCCGATTTGGCGTAGGCGCCCATCGATTTCTCCTCCTGCGTCGTCAGGCCGCCTTCGGCGTTGCCCGGCGCGAAGCTGCCATGTCCCATGGCGTGATCGTAGGTCGCCGCCTTCGACAGGCAGCGATAGACCTCGTCGGCCACGGCCGGATCAGGCGAGCGTGATGCCATGAAATCCTCGCAACCGACAAGTTCTCCGGCTTCGGTAAAAATACACGCCGTACCATCGCGGACAAGCGTGTCGAAGCAACGGCCGATCGCCGGATTTGCCGTGATTCCGCTGGTTCCGTCGGACCCGCCGCAGATCGTACCAATAATCAAATCGGCCCAGGCGAGGGGGACTCGGGGTGTGGCTTGGAGCGACTCGAGCGTTGCGGCGATCCAGCGTCGCCCCGTCTCGATCGTCCGCCTTGTGCCGCCAGTTTCCTGGATCGTCAGCGTCGTGGTCGGGCGGCCCGATGCGGCGATCGCCGATCCGAGTTCGCCGCGATCGAAGCCTTCGCAGCCGAGCGAGACCAACGCAACGGCCCCCACATTCGGATGGGTGCACAAAGCGCGCATCATCGCGAAGGCGTAGTCGTTGGGGTAGCAGCCGGGGAAACCGATCACCTGCACCTTCTGAGGTGCGAAAGCCGACGCGATCTCCCGCGCGACGAAATGCGCGCATTCGACGAGATAGACGACGAGAATCGTATCGCGCACGCCTTTACGGCCGTCGGGACGCAAATAGCCGATCATTCCGTCCTCCCCAGATAGCGGTGTGCGGCATCCAGCGTATAAGTTGGGAGATAGCCGCTTTTCATGTTGTGGACATGAACATGCTGGCCGCGACCGATCGCGCGTGTGGCGATGCCGATGCGCGCACCGTATTTGACGATGTCGGCGCCCGCCGCGATGTCGTGGCGCGCGACCTTGTGGCCCAGCGCCACGTTCGCATCGAGACCCAGCGGCGCGCCGTCGACGATCAGCCGTTCGCCGGCGGCCAGATCGGCGCAGGCGACGCAGACATTGTCGCGCGGGGATAGCGCGATCAATCGCGGATCGTCGGCAACGCCCATCAAATCACCCGTTCAGCATCGGCGTGTGCAGCCCGGCGCGGCGCGCGGTTTCGCGCGCGATCGGATAACCCGCATCCGCGTGGCGCACCACGCCAATCGCCGGATCGGCGTAGAGGCAGCGCGAGATGCGATCGGCGGCGGAATCGCTGCCGTCGGCGACGATCGTCATGCCGGCGGAAATCGAGCCGCCCATGCCGCTGCCCCCGCCTTGATGGATCGTCACGAGATCGGCGCCATTGGCGACATTGGCCAGCGCGTTGAGCAGCGGCCAATCGGCGACCGCGTCGCTGCCGTCGAGCATGCCTTCGGTTTCGCGCGTCGGCTGGGCGACCGATCCGGTGTCGAG
>JAIUNH010000357.1 GCA_020161965.1 Pseudomonadota bacterium | reverse complement strand
CCTGGGAGGCCTACGCGGCGCGCACGCCCCGCTTCATCCCTGCGTCAGGCTCCGGCGCGGGCCGCGGTGAAAGCCGGTCGTGACCGCGCCGGCCACCGCGCCAGCGTATCCGCTGTCCGAAGCTGCCCACGCCAGCCTGGCAGTCGATCCGCAGCGCGCCTTCGACTGGCTCGACGATCACCGCCACCTGTCGTCGCACATGGATTCGTCGTCGTGGATGATGGCCGGGTCTTCGATGTCCACCGAGATCGATGAGCGCCGGTTCCAGGAGATCGGCAGCCGGCTGCGAATGAAGGGCCGAGTGCTCGGCGTCCCGCTCGAGCTGGATGAACAGGTCGTCGTCCGCGAACCGCCGCGGCGCAAGTTCTGGGAGACGATCGGCGAGCCGAGGCTGCTGGTGATCGGCCCGTACCGCATGGGTTTCGAGATCGAAACCGCCGGCAGCGGTACCGCGCTGACGCTGCGCATCGACTACCGGCTGTCTTCACGCAGGTTGGCGCGCGGACTCGGGCTCATGCTGGGGCGCGCCTACGCGCGCTGGTGCGTGCGGACGATGGTCCGCGACGCGCAGCGTGCACTGCAGGGTTGATTGCCGGCTTCGCTGCAGCGCTTGACTTTGACATCGTGGGAAGGTCTATCGTGCAGCCGCCATGACGGATTCGTCATCGATCAGGGAGTAAGAAAGCCATGGACACACGCGCTCACACCGGCCATGAACATCATGCGCACTCTCACTCGCACGCGCATCCACCGCCGAGCGCTGCCGCCGCGAACGCGAGTTTGCCTTGGAACACCATCGTTTCCTCCCTTGTGGTTGCGTTTAATAAGCGTCGGGCGTTTTTGCAGGATCGGCGCTTGCCGGTCAAGCCATCCCCGTCATTTCGCAGAAGCGAAAATCATGGCTGCCGGAACATTCGTGCGGATTGACGCCGATGCGTCGGATCGGGCTATCTCTCTTCAACGACTCTCCATTGATCGGCTCCAGCCATGAACCTCTCCGGCGAATATAAGCTGCCTTTGCCCCGCCAAGCCGTGTGGGAAGGATTGAACGATCCTGACGTGTTGAAGCGTTGCATTCCCGGCTGCGAAGAACTGATCAAAAGCAGCGACACCGAAATGTCTGCGAAGGTCGCGCTGAAGATCGGCCCGATGTCTGCTAAATTTTCAGGCAAGGTCACGCTGTCGGAGATCGACCCGCCCAAGGGCTACAAGATCGCGGGCGAAGGCCAAGGCGGCGTGGCGGGCTTCGGCAAGGGCTCGGCGGTCGTCGGGCTCGAGGAAGACGGACCCGATGCGACGATCCTGCGCTACACGGCCGACTCCCAAGTCGGCGGCAAGATCGCGCAGCTCGGCTCGCGCTTGATCGACGCCACTGCCAAGAAGCTCGCCGATGAATTCTTCGGCAAATTCGCGGCCGCGATGGCGGAACGTGCTGGTCCGCAAGCCGTAACGCCCCCGTCCGATGGCATGGCCGATGGTTCTGCCGCAGTGCAACCAAATGCCCCGCCCCCGGTTGCGGCGGTACCGGCCGCGAGCGGCGGCTTGTCGCCCGCGATTTGGATCCCGGCTTTGGTCGTTATCCTCGCGGCCGTCTATTGGCTGGCGTCGCGATAACGCACGCATGCTTGACGCCGCGCCGCAAGGCGCGGGAGACTTGATCAACGCGAACACCTGCCAGTTCGTACACATGGGGGGAGCACCATGCCGAAAGTTTCGTTGACCGTGAATGGACGCGCCGTGTCGGCCGAAGTCGAAGGCCGCACGCTGCTGGTCCAACTGCTGCGCGAGAAGCTGGGTCTGACCGGCACGCATGTCGGTTGCGACACCAGCCAGTGCGGCGCTTGCGTCGTGCATATCGACGGCAAGTCGGTCAAGAGCTGCACCTATCTCGCCGTGGCCGCCGAAGGCGCCAACGTCACGACGATCGAAGGCCTCGCGAACGGCAACGAGTTGCACCCGATGCAGGCGGCGTTCAAGGAACATCACGGCCTGCAGTGCGGTTTCTGCACGCCCGGCATGGTGATGAGCGCGGTCGACCTTGCCAAACACAATTCCAATCCCAGCGAACACGACGTTCGCGAATGGCTCGAAGGCAATATTTGCCGCTGCACGGGCTATCACAACATCGTCAAAGCCGTGCAAGCCGGCGCCAAGGCGATGGCGGGGGCCAAGGCCGCCGCCGACTGATCCCAACCGCACGTCATCAAGATGCGGGCACACCGACGTTCATAAACGACACGCGGTTTCAGGGAGGATGACATGGGAGCGGAAGGGATCGGCGCCGCCGTCCGGCGCAAGGAAGATTTCAGGTTTTTGACCGGTCGCGGCAACTACACCGACGACATCAATCGTCCGGGCCAGACGCACGCTTATTTCCTGCGCAGCCAAGTCGCCCACGCGACGATCGGCAAGATCGACACGTCCAAGGCCGCCAAGGCGCCGGGCGTCGTCGCGATCTTCACCGGTGCGGATTTCGCGGCCGACGGCAAAGGCGGCCTGCCCTGCGGCTGGCTCGTCAAAAACAAAGACGGCTCGCCGATGCAGGAGCCGCCCCACCCCGTCCTCGCCCAAGGCAAAGTGCGCCATGTCGGCGATCCGATTGCCGTGGTCATCGCCGAAACGCGCGAACAGGCCAAAGACGCCGCCGAATTGATCGACGTGCAGCTCACCGAGCTTCCCGTCGTCGGCACGATGGCCGATGCCGTCAAAGCCAACGCGGCCAAGGTCCATGACGGCGGCAATGTCTGCTACGATTGGCATATCGGCGACAAGGATGCCTGCGACGCAGCCTTCAAGAAGGCGCACAAGGTCGCCAAGCTCGACCTCGTCAACAACCGCCTGATCCCCAATGCGATGGAGCCGCGCGCCGCGATCGGCGATTTCGACCGCGCGACGGGCGAATACACGCTCTACACCACCAGCCAGAACCCGCACGTGATCCGCTTGCTGATGGGCGCGTTCGTGCTGCAGATCCCCGAAAGCCGCTTGCGCGTCGTCGCACCCGATGTCGGCGGCGGCTTCGGCTCGAAGATCTTCCACTACGCCGAAGAAGCGACCGTGACGTGGGCTTCCGCGAAGGTCGGCCGCCCGATCAAGTGGACTTGCGACCGCGCCGAATCCTTCATGTCCGACGCGCATGGCCGCGATCACGTGTCCCATGCCGAAATGGCGATGGATAAGGACGGCAAGTTCCTCGCGTTGCGGGTCAAGACGGACGCCAATATGGGCGCCTATCTCTCGACCTTCGCGCCGGCGGTGCCGACCTATCTTTACGCCACGCTGCTGGCGGGCTGCTACACCACGCCCGTCGTCTACGCCGAAGTGCGTGCGCTGTTCACCAACACGGTGCCGGTCGACGCCTATCGTGGTGCGGGCCGTCCGGAAGCGACGTTCCTGCTCGAACGCCTCGTCGACAATTGCGCGGCCGAGATGGGCATGGACCGCGTGAAGATCCGCGAGCGGAACTTCATCCCCGCCGATGCCTTCCCCTATCAAACGCCGGTCGCGTTGCAATACGATAGCGGCGATTATCAGGCCACACTCGCGTCGGCGCTGAAAATCTCCGACTGGGCCGGGTTCGAAGCGCGCCGTGCGGCGGCGGCCAAGAAGGGCAAGCTGCGCGGCATCGGCATGTCGACCTATCTCGAAGCCTGCGGTATTGCGCCGTCGGCGGTGGTGGGTTCGCTCGGTGCACGCGCGGGCCTTTATGAATGCGCGAATATCCGCGTGCATCCGACCGGCTCGGTCACCGTGTTCACCGGCTGCCACAGCCACGGCCAGGGCCACGAAACGACTTATGCCCAGTTGATTGCCGATCGCCTGGGCATTCCGATCGATCAGGTCGAAGTCTCGCACGGCGATACGAACAAAATCCCGTTCGGCATGGGCACCTATGGCTCGCGTTCGCTGGCCGTCGGCGGCACCGCCATCATCAAGGCGCTCGACAAGATCGTCGACAAGGCCAAGAAGATCGCGGCGCACCTGCTCGAAGCCTCGCCCGCCGATATCGAATTGAAGGACGGCAAGTTCGTCGTCGCGGGCACGGACAAGGCCAAGGCGTTCGGCGAAATCTCGCTGGCCGCTTACGTGCCGCATAACTACCCGATCGACACGGTCGAGCCGGGCTTGGAAGAAACCGCGTTCTACGATCCCAAGAACTTCACCTTCCCCGGCGGCTGCCATATCTGCGAGGTCGAGATCGACCCCGATACCGGCGTCACCAAGGTGGTGAAGTTCACGGCCGTGGACGACGTGGGCCGGGTCATCAATCCGATGATCGTCGAAGGCCAGGTCCATGGTGGCCTCGCCCAAGGCATCGGGCAGGCGCTGCTGGAAACTTGCGTCTATGACGGCAACGGCCAGCTGCGCTCGGGCTCGTATATGGATTACACGATGCCCCGCGCCGACGATCTGCCCAGCTTCGACGTCGCCACCCAAAGCACGCTTTGCACCCATAATCCGCTGGGCGTGAAGGGTGTGGGCGAAGTCGGCGCGATCGGCTCGCCGCCCGCCGTGATCAACGCGGTGGTGGACGCGCTGCGCGAGACGGGTGTACGCCATATCGATATGCCCGCCACGCCCGCCAAGATCTGGGCGCTGTTGAATTCCGGCCGCCGCGCTGCGGCCGAGTGAGGGAGACGG
>JAIUNH010000356.1 GCA_020161965.1 Pseudomonadota bacterium | reverse complement strand
GGATCGCGATCATGGGCGAAGCCAAGGCTTGGGACTTCATGACCAAGCTGCATGAAAACGTCGCCGTCTATACGCATTCGGGTTCGGCCCCGTGCGTGCAGGCCGCGCGCGGCGAAGCCGTGATCGGCATCTCGTTCGACATGCGCGCCGCCCAGGAAAAGACCAAGGGCGCGCCGCTGACGCTCGTGGCGCCGACGGACGGCGTGGGCTGGGAAATGGAAGCCTCGGCCATCGTCAAGGGCACCAAGAACCTTGCGGCGGCCAAGAAGCTGATGGACTACTCGGCCAGCAAGGCCGCGAACGACATCTACGCGAAGTACTACAACATCGTCGCCCATAACGACGTGAAGGGCAACGCGCCGAACTATCCGGTCGAAACCGAAAGCCGCCTGATCAAGGCGGATTTCGCCGGGATCGCCGATATGCGCGATCGCGTGCTGGCCGAATGGACCAAGCGCTTCGACAGCAAGTCCGCGCCGCGCTAAGCGCGAACGCGGCATGATACGCCGGGGTGGCGGAGGGAACTCCGCCACCCCGCTTCTTTGAAAAAAGTCCGGTATTCGAAATGGCCCATCTGGCGGTCGACAAGCTCAGCAAGTCTTTCGGCGCGTTTCACGCGGTGCGCGAAGCGAGTTTCACGGTGGCGCAGGGCGAGTTCGTCTGCCTTCTCGGGCCTTCGGGCTGCGGCAAGACCACGCTGCTGCGCATGATCGCCGGGCTCGAAACGGCCACGTCGGGCCGCATCGTCCAGAACGGCGTCGACATCACGAATTTCCCGCCGTCCAAGCGCGATTTCGGCATCGTCTTCCAAAGCTACGCGCTGTTCCCGAATCTGACCGTGTTCGACAACGTCGCCTATGGCCTGCGCTCCAAGGGCAGCATGCGCACCGATACGCGCGCGCGGGTCGAAGAATTGCTGAACCTCGTCGGCTTGCCCGGTGAGACGAAGAAATATCCCGCCCAGCTTTCCGGCGGCCAGCAGCAGCGCGTCGCACTCGCGCGCGCCCTCGCCATCCAGCCGGGTTTGCTGCTGCTCGACGAACCGCTTTCCGCCCTCGACGCGCGCGTGCGCCAGCATCTGCGCCACGAGATCCGTTCGCTGCAGCGCCGCCTGGGTGTGACCACCATCATGGTGACGCATGATCAGGAAGAAGGCCTGACCATGGCCGATCGGATCGCGGTGATGAATGCGGGGCAGATCGAGCAATTCGCCGCGCCGCACGAGCTTTACGCGCGGCCCGCCACGCCGTTCGTTGCGGATTTCGTGGGTACAACGAATTTCATGCCCGCGACTTTCGTGGCACCCGGCAAGGTCGCCGCGGGCGGGCGCGAGCTGGCGGCCGATACGCCCGGCGGGCTTTCGGCCGGGGCCAAGCTTCGCATCTGTGTGCGCCCCGAAGACATTCTGGTGCGCAACGTGACCGAGGGCGCGGCCAATCGCATCGAGGTGTCGGTCGACGAACTCATCTTCATGGGCGCCTTCAGCCGCGCCAAGCTGGGCGTGGCGGGCGGTGTGGCCTTGCAGGCCGATTTCTCCGCCAATCTGTTGCGCGACGTGGGTGTGCGCGAAGGCTCGCGCCTGACCGTCGCCCTGCCGCCCGATCGTTTGCGCGTTTTCGCGGACTGACATTCCCTTGCGCACCCGTCTCGACACCGACGCGCTTTTGCAACGCCTCGCCCTTCTGGGCGTGGTCGCGTATCTCGCCGTCTTCCTGGCGCTGCCTTTGGGCACGCTGTTCGAAAAAAGCTTCCGCGACCATAACGGCGCCTGGGTCGGCCTCGCCAACTGGCTGCGTTATATGGAAACGCCGTCGCTGGTCGCGTCGCTGGGGAACACGATCTGGGTGTCGCTGCTCGCGACCGCGATCGTCGTGCCGCTCGCCTTCGTTTACGCCTACGCGCTGACGCGCACGACGATGCGCTTTCGGGGAACGTTCCGCGCGATCGGTTTGCTGCCGATCCTCGCCCCCTCGCTGCTCTCGGCGATTTCGCTGATCTATCTGTTCGGCAATCAGGGCTTGGCGCGCTGGGTGCTGATGGGCAACAGCGTCTACGGTCCCATCGGGATCGTGATCGCGCAGGTCTTCTACTGCTTCCCGCACGCGTTCCTGATTTTGGCGACCGCCTTGTCGATCGCCGACAAGCGCCATTACGAAGCGGCGGAAGTGCTGGGCGCTTCCAACGCGCGCATCTTCCTGACCGTCACGCTGCCCGGCGTCAAATACGGCCTGGTCAGCGCGTTCTTCGTCGTGTTCACGATGGTCGCGACCGATTTCGGCATTCCCAAGGTTATCGGCGGGCGCTTCAACGTGCTGGCGACCGACATCTACAAGCAGGTCGTCGGCCAGCAGAATTTCGAAATGGGTGCCGTCGTCGGCATGGTGCTGTTGCTGCCCGCGTGCTTGGCCTTCGCCGCCGATCGGTGGGTGGCGCGCCGCCAAGTGGCGCTGCTGACCGCGCGCGCGGTGCCGTTCACGCCGCAGGCCAACGCGATGCGCGATTGGCTGCTCTTCGCCTTCTGCGGCCTGATCGCGTTGTGCATCCTGACGCTGCTGGGCATCGCGGCGTGGGCCAGTTTCATCCAGTACTGGCCCTGGAACATGTCGCTGACCTGGCGTCATTACCTGTTCTCCAACGCCGACGCCTCGGGTTGGAGCGCCTATTTCAACACGCTGCAAATGGCGGCGTTGGTCGCGACCTTCGGCACCTTCGTCATCGCTTTCGGCGCGTGGCTGGTCGAGAAGACCAAGGGTGCGGAAATCTTGCGCGGCGTCGTGCAGTTCCTGGCGATGATCCCGCTGGCCGTGCCCGGCCTTGTGCTCGGCATCGCCTATATCTTCTTCTTCAACAAGCCCGGCAATCCGCTCGGTTTCCTCTACGGCACGATCGGAATCTTGGCGCTCAATACGATCACCCATTTCTACACCGTCGCCCATTTGACGGCGCTGCAAGCGCTGAAGCAAATGGACCCCGAATTCGAAAGCGTGTCCGCGTCGCTGAAGGTTTCGGTCTGGCGCACGGCGTGGAAAGTCACGCTGCCGGTCGTTTCGCCCGCAATGCTCGACGTCTGGTTCTACATGTTCGTCAATGCGATGACGACCGTGTCCGCCGTCGTGTTCCTCTACGGGCCGTTCTCGAAACTCGCCTCGGTCTCGATCATCAACATGGACGAAGCCGGCTTCACCGCCTCGGCCGCCGGCATGGGCATCGTGATCGTGCTGACTTCGGGCTTCGCCAAGATCCTGCAATCGCTGCTGGCCGCGTATCTGGCCAAGCGCACCCAGGCCTGGCGCATGCGATGAGCGTGCTGCCCGCGAAGACCAAAGCCGTCCTGTTCGACAAGGACGGCACGCTGGTCGATTTCGACCGCACATGGGCGGGCACGATGATGGCGGGGGCGCTGCATTTCGCCGACGGCGACCGCGCCAAGGCCGAAATGCTGTGCGAAGCGGTGGGCTGGGACAAGGCGAAGGGCACGTTCGCGCCCGACGCGTTTTTCGCCAACAACCCCAACGCCGCGATCGCCGAACGCTGGGCGGCGTTGCTGGGCCGCAAAAGCTCGGCGCACGAGGCGGGAAGGCTCGACGCGATCTTCGCCAAGGCGATCCTCGCCTCCGTTTCGCCGCTCGGCGATTTGAAGGGCGTGGTCGGCCGCTTGCGCGCGCGCGGGCTGAAGCTGGGCGTCGCGACGAACGATTCCCGCGTCTCGACCGAACAACAATTGATGGCGCTGGGCGTGGGCGATTGCTTCCAATTCGTCTCGGGCTATGACGGGCCTTGCGCGCCCAAGCCGAACCCGGAAGCGGTGCTGGAATTCGCGCGCCTCGCGCGCTGCAAGCCGGACGAGATCGTCGTGGTCGGCGATTCCGACAACGACATGAACCTCGCCCGTGCCGGCGGCGCTTACGCGATCGCCGTGGCCGCCGACGCCGAACATCGAGCACTGCTCGCGCGCCGTGCGGACGCGACGATCGCCTCGATCGACGAACTCGCCTGAATTATTCGGCGGCGTATCGCTTTTCGGCGTCCCAATAGGCGGGGAAGCCGACGGCTTCCTGCAATTCGGGGAAGGTGATCGCCGGCGGCAGCTTCGTGTCGTCGCCCGCTTTCAACGCGCCGAACGTCGCGCGCATCGCGTGGATGATCGCGGTCAGCGCCACGACCGGATAGACCGCCAGGCGATAGCCGATCGCTTCCAGTTCGCGGGGCGGCAGTACCGGCGTTTTGCCCTGATGGACCATGTTGGCAAGGCACGGGCGTGGGATCGACGCGCAAAACTTCTTCATCTCGTCGATATTCTCGGGCGCTTCCAGAAAGATGATGTCCGCCCCTTCGTCGACGAAATCCTTGCAGCGTGCCAGCGCGTCGTCGAAGCCGTTGACCGCGCGCGCGTCGGTGCGCGCCAGGATCAGGATATCGCCCACGCCTGCCGAACGGAGTGCATCGCGCGTTTCGCACGCGGCGCGGATTTTCATTTTGGCTTCGTTGCGGCTGACAACCTGTTTGCCCTTGGTGTGGCCGCATTTCTTGGGGCTGACTTGATCCTCCAGCATGATCGCGGCCGCCCCGCTGCGCGCGTATTCCTCGACCGTGCGGCGAACGTTGAGGGCATTGCCCCAGCCCGTGTCGCCGTCGCCGAGGACCG
>JAIUNH010000355.1 GCA_020161965.1 Pseudomonadota bacterium | reverse complement strand
GTTTCTCGAAAAGCGCGACGATGTAGTCGAGCTGCCTGAGCGTGGGCCTATAGAGCATTCCCGATAGGATCAGACTATCGAGGGGATTACAACTATGAATTGGCGCTATCGAACGTCGCCCACCAAATCTCCTGGTGCATAGAGGAGATACCGATGGACAACGACGAAACGATACTCAGGGCCACTGTTGCGCTCCCCAAACCTGCTGCCGGCTCCGCTGGCCTTACGGTCTCGGCCAGGCTCAGACTGCTACGACAGATCGAGTTCATCAGCCGGGCCAGCAAAGGCGGTAAGGCGATCCCCGTGGTCCGGCAGCGCTTAAGCGTCACCCCCATGAGACATGCGAAGGATTCACGATGATAGGGGCGCCGATTACTAACCGTCCCGATGGGTCGTCCTCGGGCGGACACGACAGAGGTTTCTTCGCGTCTCTCGCGAAGAAGTATCGCCAGCTGAAACGAAGATTGGGCGAAATGCTGCTTCGTGGCGATCGAGACTATTCGAGAATGACCTCTTTGTCGCAAGAGCTAGGCCATGTGCGTCAACGTATTCGGCTCGATGTCGAACGGCTTCGCAGATATCGCGAACGCCGTCGCAAAGTCAGGGAAGCGCTGAAGAGCTAGCGCTTCCCGCGCTCAAGCCAATCCTTCTTTCTGTCCGGGCACCTCTGGCGAGAGACGCCGGTTCTCTCGTGATGTCGGACATGCCCGTCGATGCCCGCCGGCAGGATTTGGGGAAATGGACGGTGCGGCTGGTCGAGCCTTCGCCCGCCTCGAACGTATGGATGCGGTTGAACCACACGCCCGCCGGATCGGCGCCGTAAGGCTCGCGATCGGGCAAGGGTGCGGAATGGCCGCCGGTGTTCCATTCCTTGCAGTTCACCGCGCAGGCGTGACAGCCCACGCACGTGTCGAGGTCGATGACGAGCCCCAAGCGCTTCGAGGTTTGCGTATAGGCGGTCATCGGCTGAATTCCTTGCCGTAGCGCAAAATGTCGGGGCGGGCGGGCATGTTGGGGGGCGTTCCCAGCGTGGGATGCAAGGGCGATGTCACGCCCGCTTCGACCGGATCGGCTTTTTCCAGCCGCACGCGCAGATCGAACCACGCGGCTTGGCCGGTGATCGGGTCGGAATTCGACACGCGGCCTTCGCCATTCTTGGCGGGCAGAAGTTCCGAGATAGCGTGATTGAGCAGGAACCCCCGGTTCGCCTCGCGCGAATCTTCGGAGAGGTTCCACGCACCCTTGCGCTTGCCGATCGCGTTCCACGTCCAGACGGTAAGCGGGTTTACGCCCTCCATCGTCTTGATCTGCCCCTTCACGCGGCCGTGATGCGAGATGATCCACGCCCAATCGCCGTCTTCAAGCCCGTGGGCCTTCGCCGTTTCGCGATGCACGTAGAGCCGGTTCTCGTTCAGGATTTGGCGCAGCCACGCGTTCTGCGAGCCCCACGAGTGATACATCGGCATCGGGCGCTGCGTGATCGCGTGCAGCGGGAATTCGTTCTTCGCCACGCGCTCGCCTTCGAAGGGCGCGTACCAGAAGGGCAGCGGATCGCAATAGGCTTCGATGCGCGCGCGATGTTCCGGCGGGCAGGGCACGGGACCGATCCCGCGTGCCGCATTGCGGAAGCGCTGCAACGGCTCGGAATAGATCTGCATGACGATCTGATCGGGCTTGTCGATAAGGCCCAGTTTCACGGCCGCGTCGAGATAGCCCTTGTTCGCATGCTTGTAATAAAGCTGGTCGGGTTCCAGGTGATGGCGCCAGAAGGCACCATTGTCGATATAGCGCTGCAACTGATCGGGATTGGGCTCGCCCACACCCGACTTGCTGCCATCCGCACCCCGGAAGCCCGCGAGCGGACCCACGCCGGGTTTGCGCTGATGGTTGACGATGTAATCGGCATAACCGCCGGGGAATTTCGCCTTGCCGTCGGCTTCGGTGAAGCCCGGCAATTTGAGGCGTGCACCCAGATCGATCAGCACGTCCTGGAAGGGCCGCACGTCGCGATCGGGTTTCACCACCGGCTGGCGGATCGCGTCGCCGGGGCCTTCGGGCGAGCCGATCGGCCGGTCGAGCAGCGAGATGCAATCCCAGCGTTCGAGATACGTCGTGTCGGGCAAAACGAGATCGGCATAGGCGACCGTCTCGCTGGCATAGGCATCCGCATAGACGATGAAGGGGATGCGATAGCTGCCATCCGCCTTCTTGTCGGTCAGCATGCGCATCGTGCCCGACGAATTCATCGACGAGTTCCACGCCATGTTCGCCATGTACATGAACAGCGTGTCGATCTCGTAGGGATCGCCCGCCCATGCGTTGGCGATCACCATATGCATCAGGCCGTGCGCGGCGATCGGCGATTCCCAGGAATACGCCTTGTCGATGCGCATCGGCTTGCCGTCGCGGTCGAGCAGCAGATCTTCCGGCCCCAGCGTGAAGCCCAGCGGCATGCCGCCCATCGGCTTGTTGGGGGCGACTTGCTCGGGCTTGCCGGTGGGTTTGGGGCCCGGCGGGCAGGGGCGCGGGAAGGGCGATTTATAGCGCCACGCACCCGGCCCATCGATGGCGCCGAGCAGAATCTGCAGCACATGGATCGCGCGGCAGGTTTGGAAACCGTTGGAATGGGCGGAGATGCCGCGCATCGCGTGCATCGACACCGGGCGACCTACGGTCTTCTCGTGGCGCCGCCCGGCCCAATCGGTCCAAGGTTGATCGATCGTGATCTGTTTTTCGAACGCTGCGTGCGCCAGCTCGGCCGCGATGCGCTTGATCGTTTCGGCGGGCACGCCGCATTGCGTTGCGACCGCTTCGGGCGCGTAGTCGGGCGACAAATAACGCCGCGCCATCAACTCGAAAGCCGGCGTGGCCTTCGTACCATCCGCCAGCGCGAATTCGCCGACCAACGCCGGCTGCACATCGACCGATAGCACGCTCGCCGGCGCCTTCGTGCGTGAATCCCAGCACAGCGGATTGCCGTTCGTGTCGCGCGCGAACAAACCGTCGTCGCTGCGGACCAGCCACGGCGCGTTGGTGTATTTCACCAGAAAATCGAGATCGATCTTGTCGGCTTTGAGCAGCTCGTGGATCAGCGCCATGACGAGCAGCCCGTCGGTGCCCGGCGCGATGCCGATCCATTCGTCGGCCACGGCCTGATAGCCGGTCTTGACCGGATTGACCGAGACGAACTTGGCGCCGCGCGCCTTCAGCTTGGCGATGCCGGCCTTGATCGGATTGGAATCGTGATCCTCGGCCACGCCGAACATAAGGAAGTACTCGGCATGGTCCCAGTCGGGCTCGCCGAACTCCCAGAACGATCCGCCGATCGTGTAAAGCCCGGCGGCGGCCATGTTGACGGAACAGAAGCCGCCATGCGCCGCAAAATTGGGGGTGCCGAATTGATTGGCCCACCAGCCGGTCAAAGACTGGCTTTGGTCGCGGCCGGTAAAGAAGGCGAGCTTCTTGGGGTCGGTGGCGCGGATATGGGCCAGGCGATCGGTCAGCAGGCCTAGCGCTTCGTCCCACTCGATCTCGACGAAATCGCCCGTGCCGCGCTCGCCGACGCGCTTTAAGGGCTTCCTCAGCCGCGCGGGGCTGTAATGGTTCATGATCCCGGCCGAACCCTTGGCGCACAACACGCCGCGATTCACCGGGTGATCCTTGTTGCCCTCGATGTAACGGATTTGGCCGTTTTTGAGATGGACTTTGATCCCGCAACGGCAGGCGCACATATAGCAAGTGGTCGCTTTGACCGTGTCGCCCACGGGCCTCGACAGTTCGACCCGTTCGCCCCCATCCATCGCGCGATTCTCCCGTATGACCGGGATCGTTGTACGGGCGGGGGCTTAGGGCCGTCAAACGGTTGCGAAAGATCGGGGGAACGATGCAGAATGTTCATGTGACGGGACCGGCCGGCGCGACCCATTCGCGACTTGCCCCGCACCCCACGGCGAGCGGAGAATAGCGGCATGGCCAAGCTCACCCCAGCCGACATCGCACGACTGGCGGACGACCACTCCGCCGCGGCGCGTGCCGAGATGGCGGCGAAAGTCGCTGCCGTCTATTCCGACACCGGTTTGTCGGCGACCGAACGCGCGGAAGCGGAAAGCGTGCTGATGCTGATGGCGCAGGACGCCATGGCGACCGTGCGCCAAGCGCTCGCCCAGCATCTGCGCAGCGCGCCGCAATTGCCGCAAGGTTTGGGCCTCGCCCTCGCCAAGGATATCGACGACGTCGCGCTGCCGCTGCTGCGCGAATCGCTCGCCTTCTCGGACGCCGAACTCGTCGAGATCGTGAAGTCGCAGTCGGAGGAAAAGCAGGTCGCCATCGCCGGCCGTAAGACCGTGTCCGATACGGTGGCGCGCACGCTGGTCGACGAAGGCACGTCGCGCGTCGCGGCGACGCTCGCGGGCAACGACGGGGCGGCATTGTCCGACGCGACGGCGGAGCGTTTGGTCGACAAGCACGGCAAAGCGAAGCTGGTGCAGGAAAAGCTCGTCTTGCGGCGCAAGCTGCCGGTGAAGGCTCTCGAAAAGCTCTACGCGCTCGCGTCCGAATCCATCAAGGAAAAGCTGATCGCGCGCGACGACGTCTCGCCCGATCTCGCCGCCAGCCTCGCCGCCAGTGCGCGCGAAATCGCGACCGTCGGCACGTCGCTG
>JAIUNH010000354.1 GCA_020161965.1 Pseudomonadota bacterium | reverse complement strand
TAAGCTCATGTGCACCGGCTGGATCATATACAGCGCAAAGTGCCGATCGCCAATTATTGCGATGAACCCTTGGATTGTTAAAACCATCTTGGCCTATTTGACTCAGCCAATGAGAGGCGCCCAGACCTTCGAGTACTGAGAATACACCGACACAAAATTCAAAGATCAGCGTTTGGAAATATGGTTCGAATAATACTCCGTTCATACCCGGGGCGGTCTGGGCATGTGGGAGTATAAGAGACTTCTTTAGCTCAAGTCCGACCAGAATATGCTTAAGATTTGAGATCAATGTTTGGCGCACGTTATGATGAATATCAGCAGGAACGTTAAGGTTCAACCATTCTTGCCAGTGGTTAGCGTCCGAGATGCGGACCCAACCGTTTGGGCGCTCATCCGATGCGATTATAAAATGCATCTGCTAACCCTCCATATGCGATGCTGCCGCTTGCGAACACGTTCCATGTGTCACTGAGCAGTGTCTGTTCGGCAAGCTGGTGCAATGATAAGAAATTCGCTTAGGATGCAAAACTCAGTAACTTGAGGCCGGTGGGCACAGGTACGTTCTAACAAGGCGGCGTAAGCTTTCATGCTAAGAGCGAGTGACCGCCATTGATGCGCCGTCTGACAAAGGATCTGTCAACCAATGGCTACTTATTGCCATTTTTGCAACCGAGCCTAACGCCAAATCACCCCGCCCGCATAGCCGCAACCCGCTCCCGGAACTGCCGCCGCCCCACGGTCAGCAGGATCGCGGTGATCGGGCCGACGATCGCGGCGGCCCCTTCGCCTTTCAAACGATCGAGCACCAGAAGATGGTCGCAATATTCGTCGTATTTGTCGGCGTCGCGGCCCGTGGCCAAGGCGGCCGCGTCGGGCTTGGCGCCGAGTTCGTCCACGAAAACCCGATAGCGCAAACGCTGGGCGGCTTCGATCTCGGCCACGTCGCGCGCGAGGCGCACTTCAAGATCGCCCGAAACGATCGGCGCAAAATCGGCGTCGATAAGACCGTCGTTCTTGGGCAATGCGTTCATTGCTTGGGTTTCTCCGGTTCGGGCGTGTCGATCGGCACGCCGTAAAGCTCCAGACGATGCCCGATCAACTTGTAGCCGAGCTTGCGGGCGATCTCGGCCTGCAGCTGCTCGATCTCCTCGTTGTGGAACTCGATCACCCGGCCGCTTTTCACGTCGATCAGGTGGTCGTGATGTTCCTCGGGCGCTTCTTCGTAGCGCGCGCGGCCGTCGCCGAAATCCAGCTTGGTCAGGATGTTCGCTTCCTCGAACAGCTTCACCGTGCGGTAGACGGTGGCGATCGAGATGCGCGGATCGATCGCCGCGGCGCGGCGATAGACCTGCTCCACATCCGGATGGTCGTCGGCGTCGGACAGGACCTTGGCGATGACCCGGCGCTGGCCGGTCATCTTCAGGCCTTTTTCAATGCAGAGGGCTTCCAGGCGGCGCGACATGCGTCGGGGTTCTCCGATTTCGTTGGGCGGATACGCCATGCCATCCATGCGTTGTCCTCCGGAAGCGAATCGGGGGCCGGGAGAGTTCGCGAGGGATGTACCGTCATTATATGGCGGGGTGATGACGGCCGTCGACGTATCCGGGGTAAATCAGTCCGCGCCGCGCTTGCGCTTGGACTTGGTGCCAAGCCCCAAATCGCGGGCTAACTGACTGCGTTTCTTAGCATAATTGGGGGCGACCATCGGATAATCCGACGGCAAGCCCCATCTTTCGCGATATTGCTCGGGCGTCATGTTGTAGGCCGTTTTTAGGTGCCTTTTCAACATCTTGAGCTTCTTTCCGTCTTCCAGACAGACGATATAGTCGCTGGTCACGGATTTTTTGACCGGCACGGCAGGCGACGGCCGTTCGGCCGCCGGGGCCGCACCCTGGCCGATTTCGTTCAGCGTGCGATGGACCTGACGGATCAAGGCCGGCAGATCGTCCACCGCCACCGTGGTTTTGGAGACATGCGCCGCGACGATATTCGCGGTCAGCGCCAACAAATCGGCAGGTTTCGATTCGGTCATCCCGGCGATATAGGCTGGGGCCCGTAACAGAACAACCCAAATATATTATGGAATTGGCGGCGCGATTTTCTTGGGCTCGATCATCATGGTCAGTGCATCGACCAGCGAATTCCCCGCGCGGCGATAGTAATCCTTGCGTCGGCCAATTTCGCGAAAGCCGAGCAGGCGATACAGCGTCATCGCACCTCGATTATCGGCCGCGACTTCCAGATGCAGGGCGCGCGCGCGCGGCACGACCGATGCGACCGCGCGCACCAGCGCCTCGCCCAAGCCCTGACGGCGAAATTCCTCGGCCACGCAAATCGTCAGCAATTCGGCCTCGTCGGCGGCAAGGCGGCCCAGCGCCATGCCCGCGGGCATTTCACCATCGGCCGCGAGGATCGCGTAGACGCCGGGGGAACGCAGCACCTCGTCCATCGAGTTCGGACCCCAGCCATCGTCGAAACACGCGCGATGCAGCGCCGACAGCACTTCGCCGTAACTCCGATCGACGACGCGCAGTTCCATCATCGCGGTTTGGCCTGGGTGATCGCCGGCGGATGGATGTAGAGCGGCACGAGTTTGGGCGTTGCTGCGGCGTGCGCCGCCAGCGGCGCCAGCAGATCGGCGCGCGGCAAGGCCGGGCCTTCGGCGACGCGTGCGCGCTTGCCCGCTTGTGTCAACGCCGCAACGAACTCCCCCGCGCGATCGCCGCCGACTAGGAATGCATCGCCGGAAGCGGCAAAGCCCGACGGCGTTGCCGCAAACGGCGCTTCGTTATCGACACGCACGAAAGCCTCGTCGCGCTTCGAATCGAAGGCGATCAGCAAACGCTCGCCGGCGGCCGGTTTTGGCAATGCCGATGCGACCACCGCGAAGCAATCGATGCCGGCATATTCCGCACCACACGCCGTCGCCAAACCTTGGGCGGCGGCGAGCCCAGCGCGCAGACCGGTGAAATGCCCCGGCCCGATCGTCACGCCGATGCGCGTCAAATCCAGCGCGTTGATCCCCGCCTCGCCCAATGTCTTGGCGATCAGCGGCAGCAAGGCTTCGGCATGGCCGGTCGACAGCGGCGTGTGATTCGCCGCGACGATGCGGCCATCGATCCAAATTGCGGCGGAGACGGCGGCAAACACCGAATCGAGGGCGAGGAGTTTCATGCCCGGCCCGCCGGTGCTAGAAACGGCGCATGACTTTGGTCGCCATCACGCCGCCGGATTTCGACGTCGAATTCGACTTGGCCTACGCCACGCCGCGCAACTTCACCGGCAAGCCGGTCTATGGCCGTGCGGCGGCGTTTCTGCATCCCGATGCGGCCAAGCATTTGAAGCGCGCGATCGACCTTGCCGCCGCGTTGGGCCTGCGTTTCCGGCTGTTCGATGCGTTTCGCCCGTCCGAAGCGCAGTGGAAATTGTGGAATTTCCGCCCCGATCCCGATTTCCTCGCCGACCCGCGCCGGGGCTCGCCCCATTCGCGCGGCGTGGCCGTCGATTTGACGCTGATCGACGCCAAAAGCGGCGAAGCCCTCGATATGGGCACGCCATTCGACGCCTTCACGCCGCTGTCCTATCACGGCGACACGCAAGTCTCCGAAACGGCGCAGCGCAACCGTTTCCTGTTGCTCGGCCTGATGTCGGCTTCGGGTTGGGATTTCTACTCGCGCGAGTGGTGGCACTATCAGCTCTTCGACGCACGGCGCTATCCGGTCCTGTCCGACAGCGTGCTGCGGCAGGGCCTGATGGCCCAGGAATGATGGCGCCACTTTGTCCCGCATCGGCGTAATCGTCAAAGGATGGCCGCGACTTTCCGAAACCTTCGTGGCGCAGGAACTGGTCGGGCTTGAGGAAAAGGGTCTCGAACTCGACCTTTGGTCGTTGCGCCACCCGACCGACAAGAAGATCCATGCGCTCGCCAAGCGCCTAAAGGCGCAGGTGCGCTATCTGCCCGAATATCTATGGCGCGAGCCGGGCCGCGTGCTGCGCGGCTGGTGGAAAGCCCGAACCCTGCCCGGCTATCGCGCGGCTTTCGTGCAATTCATCCGCGATTGGCGGCGCGATCCCACGCCGAATCGGGGGCGACGCTTCTTCCAGGCTTGCGTGCTGGCGGCCGAGGCCGATCCGGCGATCGACCATTTCTATGCGCATTTCATTCACACACCCGGTTCGGTCGCGCGCTATGCCGCGATGATCCGGGGTGCTTCGTGGTCGGCCTTCGCCCATGCCAAGGATATCTGGACGACGCCGGACTGGGAGAAGCGCGAGAAGCTGCAATCCATGCGCTGGTGCGCCACCTGCACCAAGGCGGGGGCCGAGCATCTCGATGCGTTGGCGCCCGGCAAAGCGCGTTACATCCCGCACGGGCTGGACGCGACACGCTGGCCCGAACCGCCATCGCGCAACGGCCGGAAGACCGTCACCATCGTTTCGGTCGGGCGCATGGTGCCCAAGAAGGGCTATAACGATCTGATCGCCGCGCTGACGCTACTGCCCAGTGATCTCGACTGGCGCTTCGTCCATGTCGGCGGCGGGCCGCTCAAAGACGCGATGCTTGCGCAAGCCGCACCGTTGGGTGCGCGCGTCGAGTTCCGGGGTGCGGGCGATCAGGATGCGGTCCTCGCCGCGTTGCGCGAAGGCGACATCTTCGCGCTTGCCAG
>JAIUNH010000353.1 GCA_020161965.1 Pseudomonadota bacterium | reverse complement strand
GCAGCAGCAGATGCTTCAGCCTGTTAAGGGTGAAGATGCTGGAATGGATGCCGAGGAACGTGCCGACCTCCCCCCGCCCGGTCGAGGGTAGCCAGCCGAGCTCGACCGCGAAGATCAAGATCAGCATTAGCCCGACCCAGAAGCTGGGCAGCGAGAAACCGAAGATCGAGCCCGCCATGATCGTCTTGGCGACGGTCCCGTCGGGCTTGTAGCCCGCATACATGCCCAGCGGCACGCCCAACACGACCGACAACGCGACCGCGACGATCGCGAGTTCGAGTGTCGCCGGCATGCGCTGAAGGATGAGTTCGATCGACGGGATGTTGAACACGAAGGAGCGGCCGAGATCGCCCGCCACCGCGTTCACCACGAACATGCCGTATTGCTCCCAGATCGGCTTGTCCAAGCCCAAGGCGGCGATGGCGCGCGCGCGTTCGGCCTGATCGGCGTCGGGGGCGATGAAAATTTCGATCGGATCGCCGATCGCGAACACGCCGAAGAAGACGAGCAGCGACATCAGCAACAGCACGAGGCTGCTTTGCATCAATCGGCGGATGATGAAGACGGTCATTTATCGCAAGGATACAGACGTATGAACGAAAACGGGAGCCCGGATATCCCGGGCTCCCGTTCCCAATTCAGCGCGGTTTGACGAACTGCGCCAGCGTGTATTCGTCCGTGCGCGACTGGTAGGTCACGTTCGAACGCATCGCCCAGATGTTCACGGCGTAGTAGAGCGGGATCAGCCCGTAATCGCGAACCGCGACTTCCGAGGCTTCGATCAGCAGCTTCTCGCGCGCCGCCGGATCGATCGTCTGCAACGCCTTGGCGAGCAGCGCATCCATCGCGGGGTTGGAGTAGCGGCCGCGATTGGAAGCGCCGTAGCCGGCATCCGGATTGACCGTGGCGAGCAAGGCGCGCAACGGCGACGAGGTTTCGCCGGTGTCCGAACCCCAGCCGACCAGCATCAGCGAGTAGGCGTAGGTCGGACGGCCCGATTGCGACGCGTAGGTCGCCCAAGGCTGAGTCACGACCTGGGTTTCGACGCCCGCACGGGTGAACATCGGCCCGATCGCCTGCAGGACCTTGTCGTCCTCCGGATAACGATCGTTGGGGCCGTGGATCGTCAGCTTGAAGCCGTTCGGAAACCCGGCGTCGCGCAGCAGCGTCTGTGCCGCTTGGGTGTTGAACGCGTCGGGCTTCAGGTTGGGCGACACGCCGTACATGCCGTCGGGCAGCAGACCGCCCGCCGGAATGGCCTGACCGTCGAAGATCTGGCGGGTGATGCCCTCGCGGTTGATCGCCTTGGACAAAGCTTCGCGCACGCGCTTGTCCTTCAGCGGATTCTTGGCGAGCGGCTGGCCGGTCGCCTTGTCGAAGGCGAAGGGCGTCGCATCGCGTTCCTGATCGAGATGCAGATAGATCAGGCGCGTCGAGGTGATCGTCTCGATGCCGATCGCCTGGTTCTGGCGCATGCGCGGCAGATCGGCGGTTTGCACTTGGTCGATGATCTGCACGTCGCCCGACAGCACCGCGGCCGAACGCGCGGAGGCGTTGGTCATGATGCGCACGGTCGCCGTCGCCCAATGCGGCTTCGGGCCCCAATAGGCGTCGTTGCGTTCCATCGTCACGCGGTCGCCCGGCACGAAGCCGGTGAACTTGAACGGGCCCGTGCCGATCATCGCCTTGCCGCCGTTGAAATCGGCGGTCGGCGCTTCGACGTTGCTGCCCTTGACGATGTTCACGACCGCGAGGTCGATCGGCAGCATCGGGCGCGGGGCCGGCGTCTTGATGATCAGCGTGTACGGGTCGGGCACGCTGACGTCGAGACCACGCACCATCGCCGCGAAGGACGACGGCGAGTTCGGGACCCAGGGCACGCGCTTGAACGTGGCGACCACGTCGGCGGCGGTGAAATCCGAACCGTCGTGGAACTTCACGCCGCGGCGCAGCTTGATTTCCCACGTGTTGTCGTCGGTCGCGCGCCAGGATTCGGCCAGGCCCGGTGTGGGGCGCTGACGTTCGTCCATATGGACGAGACGGTCGAAGAAATGCTGCGCGATGCCGTTATTGGGCCCGAGATTGTGGAAATGCGGGTCCATCGACGTGATGTTGCCGCCAACGCCCACGGTTAGGGCTTGGGCGGAAACGTCCGTCGCGGAGGCGAGGCCAAGCGCTGCGGCCAGCGCGAGCGCCGTCAAAGTCGGTCTGTTCATGATGGTCTCCCTGTGCCGGGGCGGTTCCCCCAGCGGCAGCCACTTTAGGCCGGGCGGCCGGGATTTGTCGCTTCGAATCTGGTCAAGGGGCCTTGCCGTCCGGGTAACGGTTAACGCCCGCCCGCGGCCAAGCGACGATAGGTGCTGGCCGTCGCCTTCAAGGCTTTGACGAAACCGTCGACCGCCGGGCCCTTCGCCGAAGGACTCAGCACCGCCACGAATTTTTGCCACAGCGTCGGGCGGAACGGCCGAGCGACGATTCCGCCATCGGCTTCGGCTTGCAACGCCGTCAAGCGGCTGACCACCGCGATGCCGACACCCGCACGCGCGCAGCCCATCGCCGCTTGGCCCGACGAGGTTTCGACCCGCACTTTGGGCGCGACACCCGCCCGGCGGAACAATTCGTCCAGCCGGCCGCGCAAGGCGAAGGGCCGGTTGATCAGCACCATCGGTTCGCGGTCCAAATCCTTGGCCTCGATCGCCGCAAGCCGCGCCAGGCGATGGCCGCGCGGGATAAGGCAGACGGTTTCGACGTCGAGCAACGGCACGGTTTCGCAATTCCCGACATCGGCGGGCAAGGTCAGGATGACGACATCGGCCCGCCCGTCCTTCACGGCCGCCACGCCCGCCGAGGCCGATCCGTAATCGATGTCGAGCATCGTGTCGGGATGCGACTTGGCGAAGCGCACGACGCAATCGGGCAGAAAGCGCTGCGACAGGCTCGGCGGAAATACCGCGCGGATGCGGTCGCCGCCTTGCAGGCGCAAATGGGTCGCCGTGTCGCCCAGCCCGTCGATCTCGCGGAACACGCGCTCGACCTCCGCCGCGAAGGCGCGGCCGGGCTGCGTGGGGATCAACCGCCCTTTCTCCCGCCGGAACAACGAAAAGCCCAGCTCGTGTTCGAGCTGGGCGATCGTCCGGCTGATGGCGGAGGGGGCTATGTTCAGCGTGCGGCTGGCCGAAGCCTGACTGCCGCTCGCCGCGACTTCGCGCAACACCCGCAGCGCGCGAAGCTTCAACGCGGGTGCCTTTAGTTCGCGGGGCGAACCATGTGGGCGAGCGTGTACTCGTCCGCGCGCGGCGCGTAAGCGACGGCGCGGCGATGGCCCCACAGATTCACCTGGTAATAAAGCGGGATCAGGCCCACATCGCCCACGCCGATATCGGCGGCCTCGGCGAGCAGCTTGGCGCGCGCGGGATCGTCGACGGTGGCGAGCGCCTTGGTCAGCACCTCGTCCATCTGCGGGCTCGAATAACGGCCGCGATTGGACGGACCGTAGCCGGTCTGCGGATTGACCGTGGCGAGCAGCGAGCGCAGCGGGTTGGACATTTCGCCAGTACCCGCACCCCAGCCGACCAGCATCACCGAAAAGGAATAATTCGGCGCCGACGCTTGCGAGGAGAACGTCGCCCAGGGCTGCGTCAGCACGCGCGTGTCGATGCCGATCCGGCTGAACATCGGGCCGATCGCCTGCAGGACCTTTTCGTCCTCCGGGTAACGGTCGTTGGGGCCGTGGATCGTCAAACCGAAGCCGTTGGGATAGCCCGCCTCGGCCAGCAGCTTGCGCGCACCTTCGATATCGAAGGCCTCGGCCTTCTGGTTTTGGGGTGCCCCGAAGAAGCCCGGCGGCAGCAAGCTGCCGGCAGGAATGGCTTCGCCGTCGAACAGGCGCTGTGCGATGCCTTCGCGGTTGATCGCCTTCGACAGCGCCTGACGCACGCGCTTGTTCTTCAGCGGATTGTTGGGCAGCACCGCGCCCTGCTTATCCGTGGCGAACGGCGTCTGGTCGCGGGCTTGGTCGAGATGGAGATAGATCAAGCGGTTCGACCCGGTCTTGGCGATCGCGGTCTGCGCGTTGGCGCGCACGCGCGCCAGATCTTGCGTGGGCACCTGATCGATGATCTGCACGTCGCCCGACAGCAACGCGGCCGTGCGCGCCGACGGGTTGGTGATGATACGCACCGTCACCTTCGCCCAATGCGGCTTCGGTCCCCAATAGGCGTCGTTGCGTTGCAGGACGACGCGGTCGCCCGGCACGAACTCGACGAACTTGAACGGGCCCGTACCGATCGCCGACTTGCCGGAGTTGAACTCCGCCGTCGGCGCTTCGACCGCCTTGCGGCTGACGATATTGACGATCGACAGATCGGTCGGCAGCAGCGGATAGGGGCGCGCCGTCTTGAAACGGATCGTATAGGGATCGACCACGATGGTTTCGGCGATCGGGCGCGTCGCGATCGAGAAGGACGACGGCGAGTTCGGCACCCAAGGTACACGCTTGATCGTCGCGACGACGTCGGCCGCGTCGAAATCCGCGCCGTCGTGGAACTTCACGCCGCGGCGCAGTTTGAATTCCCAGGTCGTGTCGTCGATCGGCTTCCAGGATTCGGCGAGGCCCGGGATCAGGCGCTGCTGTTCGTCCTGATGGACGAGACGATCGAACAGATGGACGGCGATGCCGTTA
>JAIUNH010000352.1 GCA_020161965.1 Pseudomonadota bacterium | reverse complement strand
CCGGGCGAGAGTGCGACGATCGTCACCGCCCTCGAAGGCAACAAAATGGCCAAGCGCGGCCGCGCGGGTGCGGCCCTTGCCACCTCCGCCATCGGATCCTTCGTTGCGGGCACGATCGGCACGGTCGGCATCACCTTCGTGGCGCCGATTGTCGTCGAACTCGCGCTTAAATTCGGGCCCGCCGATTATTTCAGCCTGATGATCCTCGCTTTCGTCACCGTCTCGGCGGTGCTGGGCAATTCGGCGATCCGCGGGCTTGCGAGCCTCGCCTTCGGCATTTGGCTGGGGCTTATCGGCATCGATCTGCAGACGGGCCAAGCGCGCTTCACCTTCGGTCTGATCGAATTGCTCGACGGCATCAACGTGATCGTCGTCGCCGTCGGCTTGTTCGCCGTGGGCGAGACCTTGTGGCTCGCCTCGCGTCATGCCCATGGCAAAGACGAATTGCTGCCGATGTCCGGCTCGCTGTGGATGACGCGCGAGGAATGGAAACGCAGCTGGAAGCCCTGGCTGCGCGGCACCGGGCTCGGCTTCTCGATCGGCGCGTTGCCCGCGGGCGGCGCCGAGATCCCGACGTTCCTTTCCTACTACATCGAGAAAAAGCTCTCGACGAAGCCGGAAGAATTCGGCCATGGCGCGATCGAAGGTGTGGCCGGCCCCGAGGCCGCGAACAACGCCTCCGCCGCCGGCGTGCTCGTCCCGATGCTGACGCTGGGTCTGCCGACCTCGGCCACCGCCGCGATCATGCTTTCGGCATTCCAAAGCTACGGCATCAATCCCGGCCCGCTGCTGTTCGAAACCCAAGCGGCGCTGGTGTGGGGCCTGATCGCCTCGCTCTACATCGCCAACGTCATGCTGCTGGTGATGAACCTGCCGATGGTCGCGGTGTGGGTGAAGATCCTCGCGATCCCCAAGCCCTGGCTCTATGCCGGCATCATGGTGTTCGCGACGATCGGCACCTACGGCATCAGCCAAAGCGTAATCGATTTGGCGCTGCTCTACGCGGTCGGCATCGCGGGCTATTTCATGCGCCGCTTCGACTTCCCCACCGCCCCCGTCATCATCGGCATGATCCTGGGCCCGCTGGCCGAACAGGAATTGCGCCGCGCGCTGACGATCAGCCAAGGCGACGTTTCGGTGTTCCTGACGCGCCCGCTCTCGGCCTCGCTGCTCGCGCTCGCCGCCTTGGCGCTGTTCGGGCCGGTGCTGTGGAAGCTCGCCAACCGGCGCGGTTAACGCGCGGGCGTTCCCGGCGGACAGGCGAATAGATCGGTGCCGTCAGGGCCGGGCGGCAGCAGCGCTTCCATTGGGCGGCATTGTCCGTCCCAGCAAATCGTATAGTCGCGGGTAAACCCCGCGCGGCGCAACGTCACATGCGCGAGCGGCGCGACATGCGGCGTGTAATGGTACCAGCCATCGCGCAAGACCGCGTCCGGCGGCGGCTCCATCCCCGCCCCGCTGCCCTGGATGCGCGCGGCGACGGGCACGATCTTGCCGTCGGCCGTAACGCGCCAATCCTCCTCCCACCGGATCTTTTCGATCGAATGGGTCCAGGCGAGCGTGAATTCCGCCGCCGGAACCGTCGCTCCGATCAGCGACGGCCAGACGCCAAGGCAGAGAACCGCGAGCGCGTTCACGCCCGCGCGGGCGCTCGGCGTGTGCGCCACCAATGCCAGGCGATGAAAACAGCCGACAGGGCGAAGCCCAATTCGTCGGTCACCGGCACGGCCGCGATCAGCAAGGCCGCCGCGGCGGTCGCGACACCGCGCTCGATCCAGTTGATCGGGCTGAACAGATAGCCGCTGGCCGCAGCCCCCCACAACCCGATCGCCAGCAGCGCCTTGAAGGTGATGTAGACCACCGCCATCGGATCGTCGGTTTGCAGCAGCAACGCCGGATCGTAGACGAACATGAACGGGATCACGAACCCGGCCAGCGCCACGCGCACCGCAATGACGCCGATCTTCATCGCCGATTCCTTGGCGATCGACGACGCGGCGAAGGCCGCGAGCGCCACCGGCGGCGTGAGATCCGCCATGATGCCGAAATAGAAGACGAACATATGCGACTGGAGCAATTCGACGCCCATGCCGAGCAACGCCGGCGCCACCATCGAGGCGGTGATGATGTAGTTGGGGATCGTCGGGATACCCATGCCGAGGATGAGGCAGACGACCATGGTCAGGATCAGCGCCAGGATCTTGCTGTCCCCCGCCACGCCCACGACGACGCGCGCGAAGGTGCCGCCCAGGCCGGTCATCGTCAGCGTGCCGATGATGATGCCGACCAACGCGCAGGCGATCGCCACCGCGATGGCGTTGCGGGCACCTTCGGCGAGGCTGTCGAGCATCAGATGATAGGTCTCGACGGCGCCCTTGAAGAACGCCGTGACGATCAGCAACGCCGCGATGATCGCGACCATCAGATCGAGATTCTCGGTCTTGAGATAAAGCCCGCCGAGAATGCCGAGCACGATCCACAAGAAGAAGCGGAACGGCATCGCGCCGAGCTTGGCGGCGATGCGCCCGCCCAGGATCAGCACCACGGTAAAGCCGAGGCCGACCGTGCCCGCGTAAAGCGGCGTGAATCCCGCGAACAGCAGATAGACGAGGATCACCAGCGGCAGCAGCAGATACCAGCTTTTCTTGATCGCGAGCCACGGCGACGGGCACTGGTCCTTCGGCAGACCGGACAGGTTCATCCGCTTGGCTTCCAGATGCACCATCCAGAAGGCCGAGGCGAAATAAAGAATCGCGGGGATCGCCGCGGCGACCGCGATCTCGGCGTAAGGCCGGTCGAGATTTTCCGCCATGATGAAGGCGACGGCGCCCATCACCGGCGGCATGATCTGCCCGCCCATGCTGGCCGTCGCCTCGACCGCGCCTGCAAAAGCCGGGCGATAGCCGAAACGCTTCATCAGCGGAATCGTGAACTGGCCGGTCGACACGACGTTGGCGACGCCGGACCCGTTAATCGTGCCCATCAGCGCCGACGATACGACCGCGACCTTCGCAGGGCCGCCGGTGTAGTGGCCGACCGAGCCCATCGCGATATCGTTGAACAGCTGGATCATCCCCGCCTTCTCGAGGAAGGTGCCGAACAGGATGAACAGAAAGATGAAGGTCGCGGAGACCTGGATCGGAATGCCGTAAATGCCTTCCACGCCGCGATAAAGCTGGTGGAGGATCAAGTCGAAATCGTAGCCGCGATGGCCGAACGGGAACGGCAGCTTGTCGCCGAAGAACAGATAAGCGAGGAATATGCCGCAGATCAGCGGCAACGCCACGCCCATCACGCGGCGCGCGGCTTCGAACACCATGACGATGACGATCGATCCCACGACCATGTCCATCGGCGTGGGGTCGGGATAGGTCATCAACTCGATGTGGAAAATCCAATGATAGAAGCCGAGCGCGAAGGCCGCGATCGCCAAAATCCAGTCATAGAGCGGCACGCCCGGATCCTCGGCATGCGGATCGCGCTTGAAGCGGAACAACATGAACACGAGGAACAGCACGAACCCGACATGCACCGAACGTACGATGATGCTGGAGATCGGATTGTAGGCGGCGGTGTAGATCTGGAAGAGCGAGAACAACACCCCCATCCAGAACACGACCTTGCCCGCGACACCGCCCAGCGTGGGGATATGTCCGGCGGCGGCTTCCGCTTCGCGCAGGGCTTGCTTGGAGATTTCCTCGTCGCCTTGCGGCAGAGCGGCGTTCGTCATGTGCGGGACCGGATTGTGAAGGGCCAGAAATAGAACCGGCGGCGGCCCGTATGAAGCCGCCGCCGGAAGGGCGTCAGATTACCCGACGCTTCGATTACTTCAAGAGCCCGCGCTCGCGATAGTAACGCGCCGCACCGGGGTGCAGGGGCGCGGGCGGGTTCTGAAAGGCGTCTTCGAGCTTGATGCCCCGCGCGGCGGCGGCGCTGGCCACCATGCGGTCCAGGTTTTCGAACATCGCCTTGGTCATCGTGTAAACCTGATCGTCCGAGACGCGATCCGACGTCACCAGGAAGTTCTTGATCTGCACCGTGGCGACCGCTTCGTCCTGGCCGCGATAGGTGCCCGCGGGCACCGTGCCGGGCTGGTAGGCCGCGTCGCCGACCTTGGCGATTACGTCCGCCGGAACGGCGACGATCACGATGTCGCTGGTCGAGGCGACGTCGCGGATCGCGGCCACGCCCAGACCCGCCGAGATCAGCGTGGCGTCGAGTTGACGGTTCTTGATCAGATCGACCGACTGGCCGAACGGCAGGAACTGGACTTGCGAGAAGCCCGTACCCAGGTTTTGCGGGCCGCCATAGCCAAGACCCGCCGCCATGAAGATGGCGCGCGCGTTGACTTCCGTGCCCGAGCGCGCGGCGCCGACCGAAATACGCTTGCCGCGCAGATCGGCGAGCGACTTCACGCCCGATTCCTTCGACGCGACGATCTGGATGTAGTTCGAATAAAGACCGCCGATCGTGCGCACGCGGGTCAACGGCTGCGCGAAGCCGACTTCCGCGTTGCCGCGCACGCCATCGGACAGCGCGTCGCCCAGCGTGAATGCGACTTCCGCGCGACCCTGCTGGACGAGGTTGAGGTTCTCGACCGATGCGGCGGTCGCCTGGTGCTGCACGCGCGCCTGGGGCAACGCCTGCGCGTAGATCGCTTCAAGCGCCTGGCAGAGCGGGTAATAG
>JAIUNH010000351.1 GCA_020161965.1 Pseudomonadota bacterium | reverse complement strand
CGTCGATCGTGCCGCGCAGCTTGCCGTTGACCTGCACCGCCAGCGTGATCGTGTCGTCGATCAGCAAAGCGGGATCGGCTTTCGGCCACGGCTCTAGCGTCAGCAACGTGTCGTGGCCCAATGCGGCCCACAATTCCTCGCCCAGATGCGGGATCATCGGGCCGACCAGTTTTACCAGCGCTTCGAAGCCGTTGCGGCGAACCCACGCCGCACCCTCGGCCTTCGCGTCGAGCTCGCCCAACGCGTTGGTCAGCGTACGGATCTGCGCGACCGCAACGTTGAAGCGGAAGCCTTCGAGATTTTCCGACACGGCGGCGATGGTCTTGTGGACCTGGCGCCACGCCGCCTCGACCTCGGGCGCGAATGCGTTGGGCTTCGCGGCACCCTTCGCCGCAAATGGCGTTTCGGGTTCGACGATCTCGCGCCACAAACGCTGGATGAAACGGAAGGCGCCATCGACGCCGGCTTCGCTCCATTCCAGATCGCGCTCGGGCGGTGAATCCGACAGCATGAACAAGCGCGCCGTGTCCGCACCGTATTCGCCGATGATGCGAACCGGGGCGACGACGTTTTTCTTCGACTTGCTCATCACCTCGCGGCGGCCGATCGTCACCGGCTTGCCGGTCGCGATCTCGATCACGAGGTCGTCGGATTTACGCTCGATCTCTTCGGGATAGAGCCACTTGCCGTCGGCGGATTTGTAGCTCTCGTGGCAGACCATGCCTTGGGTGAACAAGCCGGCGAAGGGCTCGCTCAGCTTTACGTGCCCGGTCTGTTTCATCGCGCGGGTGAAGAAGCGCGAATAGAGCAGATGCAGAATCGCGTGCTCGACGCCGCCGACATATTGGTCGACACCCATCCAGTAATCGACCGCTTCGTGATCGACCGGTTGATCGCTGCGTGGGCTACAGAAGCGCGCGAAATACCACGACGAGTCGACGAACGTATCGAACGTGTCAGTCTCGCGGCGTGCGGGCTTCCCGCATTTCGGGCAGCCGACATGTTTCCAGGTCGGATGATGGTCGAGCGGATTGCCCGGCTTATCGAAGCTGACGTCGTCCGGCAGCTTCACCGGCAACTCGGCCTTCGGCACGGGCACGACGCCGCAGGCTTCGCAATGCACGACCGGGATCGGGCAGCCCCAGTAACGCTGGCGGCTGACCAGCCAATCGCGCAGACGCCAGACGGTCGTGGGCTCGCCCGCACCGAGCGTTTTCAAGCGTTCGCCGACTTTGACCTTGGCGGTTTCGACGTCCAGCCCGTCAAGGAAATCCGAATTGAAGATCGTGCCGGGGCCGACATAGGGCTCTTTCGACACGTCGGCGGCGCCATCGGGCGCCTTGACCACGGGAAGGATCGGCAGACCGTATTTCGACGCGAAATCATGGTCCCGCTGATCGTGGCCGGGGCAGCCGAAAATGGCGCCCGTGCCGTAATCCATCAGTACGAAATTCGCGACCCAGATCGGCACTTGTTTGCCGGGCACCAGCGGGTGCTGGACCTTCAAACCGGTGTCGAAGCCGAGCTTGTCCTGCTGCTCGATCGCCACGGCCGACGTGCCCATGCTCTGGCATTTGGCGACGAAGGCGGCGATCGCGGGGTTCTTGGCGGCAAGCTCGGCCGTCAACGGATGATCGGGCGACAACGCGACGAACGAGGCGCCGAACAGCGTGTCGGGCCGCGTGGTGAAGACCTGAATCTTGTCGCTGCGGCCGACCACTTGCCAATGGACGTAAGCGCCCGACGATTTGCCGATCCAGTTGTCCTGCATCAGCCGGACCTTTTCGGGCCAGCGATTGAGCGTGGACAAAGCTTCGAGCAATTCGTCGGCGTAGTCGGTGATCTTGAAGAACCACTGCGACAGCTTCTTCTTCTCGACCGGCGCGCCCGAGCGCCAG
This sequence comes from Pseudomonadota bacterium, assembly GCA_020161965.1. Lineage (GTDB taxonomy): Bacteria > Pseudomonadota > Alphaproteobacteria > CACIAM-22H2 > CACIAM-22H2 > Tagaea. The sequence continues at coordinate 2,796 of JAIUNH010000351.1, read as the reverse complement.
CCCTTGCCGTCGATCACCTGTTCGTTCGCCAGCACGGTGTGATCCACCGGATCCCAGTTCACGAAGGCTTCCTTGCGGTGGACGAGCCCGCCCGCGAAGAAATCCAGGAACAAGGATTGCTGCTGCGCGTAATAGCCGGGATGGCAGGTCGCGATCTCGCGGCTCCAATCCAGCGACAGGCCCATACGCTTCAACTCGCCGCGCATATTGGCGATGTTGTCGTAGGTCCATTTTGCGGGATGGATCTTCTGGTCGCGCGCGGCGTTCTCCGCCGGCAGGCCGAACGCATCCCAGCCCATCGGGTGCAGCACGTTGTAACCGAGTGCGCGGCGATGGCGCGCGACGACGTCGCCCAGCGTGTAGTTGCGCACATGGCCCATATGGATGCGCCCCGACGGATAGGGAAACATCTCGAGCACGTAGTATTTCGGGCGCGATTTATCGACGGCCGCGCGGAAGACGCCGTCGTCCTCCCAGCGCTTCTGCCACTTGGCTTCGGATTCGGTGAAATTGTAGCGGCCGGCCATCGTTCGTCGCGTCCCTTCGAAATGGGGGCCGAACGATTAACCCTTCAAGCCTGCGCTGTGAAGAGTCTTGAACTCAGCGCGCCCCGGCGGATTGGCGGATCTGGCGCGCCCGGTTGAGGATCGCATTCTCGACCTGCGTTGCCGTCGCGGTCTCGGTCGATGCGTCGATCCAGTTGCCCGTGTTGTCGCGGCGCTGGCGGAACACCGTCGCCTTCACGCCGTCCGCGCGCAGCTGGCGGCCGAGAATGTAGAGATTGAGCTTGAAGCGCTCTTCGGGCGTTTCGGCGGGCGTGTACCAATCGGTGATGATCACGCCACCGAACGGATCGGCGGACACGATGGGCATGAACGAGATCGTTTCGAGCGACGCGCGCCACAGCAGCGCGTTGACGCCGATGCCGCCGCCATCTTCGCCCTTCTTGCCGCCACCGCCGAACAGACCGTCCTCGCCGAACAGGCCGCCTTTGGCGATTTGATCGGACGGCGCATAGCGCCCGTCGGAACCGGGGATTTCGACCGGGTAATTGTATTCGACCTTGCGGCCGCTGCATGCGGCCACAGCCAGAATGGCCGCGAAAGCGACGCTCAAGCGCAAGGTGGAACGAAGCGAAACGGCTCGAAACATGGCAAACCCTCAAATCCGGCCGCGATCGGCGCGGCCAGCGAAGCGGTTCGTCATTATACCGCCCTTTCCCCCTTGTAAACCATTCAAACGACGCGGTGTTCGAGGCTTTGAGAGGGGTGCGGCAGCGACGCCGGACAAGCCCTTGTCGCCTCTTGCCCAAATCCGACTATCGGCGTTACTATGCTGATATTACAACGTAAACAGACGATTCTTGGTTCAGCAGCGCATAAAAAGATTGTGGCGAAGTTGCCACAGTCGCGCCCGTTAATCGCCCAGGCAGGGTGACTCCAGTTGACCCCCTACGCGCCGGTTTGGCACAAACACGGTGCCATAGCGGGCGGCAGTACGGCCGCTAGGCCGTACACATGTCCGAACAAGGAGAGGACCTTATGAAGAAGACGCTTTACGGGACCACGGCGATCGTCGCCCTGGGCCTCGCGATCGTCGCAGCGGCTCCGGCCAGCGCCCAGGCGCCGGCGCAGGGCTTCAGCTCGACGAACTTCCAGTTCACTGTTGGCGGTCTCGCCCGCGGCTACGTCGGCGGCACCAGCCAGCACGACAACGTCGCGAACTGGACCTCGAACGGCGCCGCGGCGCCGACGGCCGGCCAGCAGGGCGCGACGCAGCGCTTCGACGTCCAGCGCGACTGGCGCTTGGATCTGACCGCCGCCGCGAACCTGCCGAACGGCATGCGCGCGACGACCGTCGTCCAGCTGCAGAACCTGTCGGTTGCTCAGGGTTCGACCTTCACCGAATCGTACATCCGTCGTAACTGGGTTGCCCTGTCGGGCGGCTTCGGCGACGTGCGCGTCGGCTCGATCGACCCGGTGACCATGCAGATGGCGCAGGGTGCGATGGACGCCTTCACGGCGGGTTCGGCCAAGACCGGCAAGATCTACGACTACATGCAGACGGCGAACGTCTTCGGTCGTGACGATACGGCCCTGGGCGCGACGAACAACATCCGTCTGTTCGATCGTTCCTCGGAAAAGATCGCGTACTTCACCCCGCGTATCGAAGGCTTCCAGCTCGGCGTGAACTACACGCCGGAAGCTTCGAAGGACAAGAACTCGGCCCTCGCGACGTCGGCCGGTGGCGTGTACAACCGTGGCTACGCCGCTGCGGTGAACTACGTCAACACGTTCTCGGGCGTCGGCGTCCGCGGTTCGGCTTCGTACATCAAGTGGAACGCGCCGATCAACGCGGCCAACGGTGGCGTTGACCCGTCGGATGCCTCGGCTTGGGGCCTCGGCGCTGGCTTCACGTACATGGGCTTCGACCTCGGCGGTTCGTACGGCAACTACAGCAACGTGATGTCGGCTGGCCGTATCGACGGCGGCGCGGCGATCGCCGGTCTGTCCAACCGCTTCATCGGCGACGGTTCGTCGTACGAAATCGGTCTCGGCTACTCGACCGGTCCGGTTCGCGTTTCGTTGAACTGGTTCGCCGGCGAAATGAAGTCGGTGAAGAGCGTTGCGGCTTCCGGCGTTGTGACGTCGCTCGCCAACACGGGCAACGACAAGCTGCAGACGATCGCTCTGAACGGCGCCTATATCCTCGGGCCGGGCGTGAACCTCGAAGCGTCGCTGTTCAACAGCCGCTCGACGGCTCCGTTCAGCTCGGCGGTGGCCAACGTCCGCAACA
>JAIUNH010000350.1 GCA_020161965.1 Pseudomonadota bacterium | reverse complement strand
CGATCTCTTACCAGCAGCTGACTGACCGCTACCGGCCCAATAGCGGTTGTACGCCTAAGCGCGCATTGATCTCTGCTCTCGCTTCATCGCCGCTGTCGGATAATACGGCACGATGAGCGGCGACGACATATCGAAGAATGTCACCAAGGCAGTGGAGCACGCGCGTGACTGGCTCCGTCAGGACCTAGCGTCGAAGGATGCAGGTGTACGCGCCCGAGCCGAGGAAACCTTGGCAGCCATGATCACGCCGGCTCTGAAGAAATAGTCGCCGTCTCGCACTGTCCGCTCGACTTCGGTTGGAAGCAGAGCATTGGTGTCCGTGTGAACCGCGGCGGTTGAGTGGCCGACGCACGCCCCGACCAGGCGACTGGCGGGGCTCTGGGTGGTGGGACCGGCACTAGGGCCGGACCGCATGAGGATCACCCAAATGACCAAACTCACTGATATGCAACTCGTCCTGCTCACCACCGCCTGCCAGCGTGCGGATGGCAGCCTACTACCGCCGCCCGACAGCCTCGGCGCTCAGGCCGCTCGCATCCGCAACTGCCCACTCGGCTATGATATCAAAGACCGTAAGCTGGTCGTCAACGAGGCTGAAGCCGAGATCGTCGACGTATTTGACGAGCGACTTGCCGAGCTTTTCTTCGCCGAACACGCGCTGCGTCTTGGTTTCCAAGATATGCACGAAGAACGGTAGATCGCGTTCGCGCGACAGCGCCGACAATCGCGCGAAATAATCCTTCGTCACGCGATGCGGGGCCGAGCAGGACACGGCCGCGCCCAATCGGCCGCGCGCGGCCCCGTGCCATTTGCCGACCAGATGCGCGTAGCATTCCATCAATTCGTCGGCCGATTGGCGCGGGGCGGCGTCCATCGCCGCACGCGTTTCGGCGTCGATCAATTCGGCCAGAAACGGCTGTTTCTCGTATTCGACGATATTGGGCTGATCGAGTGCTACCGTCGCCCGCATGCCGGAATCGCGATAGGCGGTCATCACCGCATCGATCGCATCCGGTTGCACGGTCGGTACGAAAAATGCGTCGTCGAGCACCGTGGTGATGCCGAGCTTCAGCATCTCGATCGCACCCAAGGCCGTGCGCAGATAAGCAAGCCGCCCGGCCGTGGCGCCGTCGGCCAGCGGCGGCACCTCGTACAGCATGAAGACTTCGAGCGGATAGGAATCGAGGCAGCCGCGCATCAGATTGCCCGGCGAATGCACATGCGCGTTGATGAGGCCCGGCAAAGCGAGCTTGCCGTCGGCCATCACGACTTCGACGCCCGACGGCGGATCGGTGACTTTACCGATCGCCGTGATCTTGCCGTTGCGGATCAGGATGTCGGCGGAAGCCAGCGTGCGCGGGCGCGCGGACGACGGAATTCGGGCGTTGCGGATCAGCAAATCGTGGGTCATGGTCGCCGCTCTTTTAACATAGAACGACGATTCCATGGCCCCCCTTCCGCCTTCGCGTAAACATATCGGCATGCTCACACCGTCATCCAACACGGTGCTCGAACCCGTCACCGCCGCGATGTTGGCGGGCTTGCCCGATGTGACCGCGCATTTCGGCCGCTTCCGCGTGACGGAAGTCTCGCTGGGTGAAAAGGCGCTGGCGCAATTCGACGATACGCCGATCCTCGCCGCCGCCGAATTGCTGGCCGATGCGCGCGCGGGCGCCATCGTGTGGAATGGCACCTCGGCAAGCTGGCTGGGCCTCGACGCCGATCGTCAGCTTTGCCGGCGGATCGAGGAGCGCACCGGCGCCAAGGCCGGCACGTCGGTCCTCGCGCTGATGGAATTGTTCCGCGCGTTTGACGTGAAGCGCTACGGCCTTGTCTCGCCCTATCTCGACGACGTGCAAGGCCGGATCGTCGCCAATTTCGAGCGCGAAGGCCTGACCTGTGCCGCCGAGCGGCACACGGGCGAGCGCGTCAACTACGCCTTCGCCGAGATCGACGAGGCGACGATCGCGCGGATGATCCGCGAAGTCGCGGCGGCGAAACCCGACGCGATCGTCATTCTGTGCACGAATATGCGCGGCGGAAAGGTCGCGGCCGAACTCGAGCGCGAACTCGGCATCCCCATTCTCGACACGGTCGCGACCGCCGTATGGACCGGCTTGCGCCTGATCGGCGAGAAGCCGTCGCGCGTGCAAGGCTGGGGACGTTTGTTCGATATTCCCTGAGCAACCTCTACCGAAACCACACGCCGCCGCGCACGGCGATGGCGACCACGATGCCGTAGACCGCGAGTGCCGCCGCCAAGCAGACGAAGATCCAGTCGATCCGTGCGCCAAGATGCAGCGCCAACAGGCTGCCGCCCAAGGCGATCGCCACGCGCAAGAACCCGCCGAGCAACGGCCAGAACAGCCGGCCCGCCCCTTGCGAGGCGAAATAGAGCACAAGACCCAGCCCGAAAAAGCCGTAGAACGGCCCGACGATGCGTAGATACGCGGCGCCGGTATCTATCATCGCCGGTTCGGCGCTGAACAGGCCGAGCCACGCTTCGGGCCAGATTGCGGCGACGATGCCGATCGCCTCGGTCACCGCGAAGGCGAGCGCGCCGCCGACCATCGCGATCGACATCGCACGGTCGCGATTGCCGGCACCGATATTGGTGCCGACCAGCGCCACCATCGGCGCGCCGATGCCGAAGATCAACGGGATCAAAAGATATTCGAGCCTTGCGCCCGTGCCGAAACCGGCCACGGCGTCGGCCCCCGCTTCATGCGCGACCAGCGAAGTGGCGCCCGCGATCACCAGCGTCGTCAGGATCGACGAGATGGCCGAGAACGCGCCGATGCGCAGAATGTCGGCGATCGGCGCCCAGCGCAGCTTGACCCAGCGCAGCCTTGCGGCGTTGCGCCCCGCCAGGATGTACCAGGCGAAGGCGATCGTCGCGCCGACGAAAAAGATCACCACGGCCAGCCCGCCGCCCGCCACGCCCAAGGCCGGGATCGGCCCGAAGCCGAAAATCAGCAACGGCGAGGCCGGGATCAGGAACGCCACGCCGATTGAGGTGACGATCGCCGGGAACAACATATTGCCCGTGCCGCGAATGACGCTCGCCAGCGCGTTCGACACCCAGACGAAGATGCCGCCCGCAAACACGATATCGGAATAGGTCAGCGCGGCGCTCAACTCGCCGCCCGTTCCCCCCATGGCGCGATAGATCGCCTCGCCGAAAGCGAGGAAGACCGCCGCGAAGAAAACGCCGAGTGCGCCATTGACGACGACGGCATGCAGCACGATCGCGTCGGCCGCGTCGCGCTTTCCGGCGCCCAAGGCGCGCGCGACGGCGGAGGAGATGCCGCCACCCATCGCACCCGCCGAGATCATCGTCATCAGCATGAAGGGCGGGAAGACCAGCGCCATGCCCGCCAGCGCGTCGGTGCCGAGCTTGGCGAGCCACCATGTCTCGATCAAGCCGGTCGAAGCCTGGGCGATCATGATCAGCACATTGGGCCATGCCATTCGCAGCAGCAGCGGCACGATCGGCGCTTCCAACAAGCGGCGCGTGCGCGGATCCATCGTTACGGTCGCGGCGGTCCCAATGGCGTTCATCGCGCGTCCTCCGCGCCTTCGTAGCGACGCCGCGTGCGTTCATTGGCGGCGGGGCCCGCCGCCATGCGGAACTCAGGCGCTGCGATCGGCAAGCCCGACACGCGGTCGACCAGGATCGGGTCGGCCTCCCGTCCCGTCGGCACATGGATCAGCCGCACGCTCTTGCCCTCGGGTGCGAAATGCTTGTTGCCCCACGCCATCAGCGTGGTCAGCACAGGGCGGAAATCGCGACCGCGCGCCGTCAGCACGTATTCGTAACGCGGCGGGTGCAGGCTATAACGGCGCTTCTCCAACAAGCCCGACGCAGTCAACGCCTTCAGGCGACGCGTGAGCATGTTGGGCGCGATGCCCAAGCTTTCTTCGAATTCATCGAACCGTTTCAGTCCCGCGAAAGCATCGCGCAGGATCAGTATGCTCCACCACTCGCCCACCCGGTCGAGCCCGCGCGCGATCGGGCACGACATCGTCTTGAAACTCTTGCGCTTCATATCCCGCTCCGTGTCGCTTCAGGGCCAGATATGATACCGTAACTTTCATTATACAAGTTACTGGATAAAATTTCTTCGCGGTGCCCGACGACCCTACGGGGCCTTGAAACCCGCCGGCGGCGTATCGAAATTGTACCGGCGTCTTCAAAAAACATTTGCTGGCTCGCCCCTGTCGAGGGCGCGAAACTTGTGGGATTGGCCGGACACAGATCCAAGGACGCCGGTCCAGCACGGGAGAACACCGCGATGACTCTGCAACTCGGCGATATCGCCCCCGATTTCGAGCAGGACAGCACCCAAGGCAAGATCAAGTTCCACGATTATCTCGGATCGAGCTGGGGCATCCTGTTCTCGCACCCGAAGGATTTCACGCCCGTCTGCACGACCGAATTGGGCGAGGCCGCGCGCCTGAAGCCCGAATTCGACAAGCGCAACGTCAAGATCCTCGGCCTGTCGGTCGATCCGCCGGACAGCCACGGCAAATGGGCCGAAGACATCAAGGAAACGCAAGGTCAAGCGTTGAACTTTCCGTTGATCGCCGATGCGGACCGCAAGGTCTCGACGCTTTACGGCATGATCCACCCGAAATCGGACCCGGCCGTAACCGTGCGTTCGGTGTTCGTGATTGCGCCGGACAAGAAAGTGCGCCTCACCCTCACCTATCCGCCG
>JAIUNH010000349.1 GCA_020161965.1 Pseudomonadota bacterium | reverse complement strand
TCGAAGTCGCCAAGGATGGGAAAGTTCGTCTGTCGAAGTTCGGAGAGGCGGCCGTCGTCCGGCGGCAGGACGCGCCGGACTGCTATGATATGAACGCGTCGATCTATGTTTGGCGACGCGATCGATTGGCGGAGAAGCCCTATCTCTTCGCGGAAGATACCGCGATCCATATCATGCCGCGCGAGCGCTCGTTCGACATCGACTCGCCGCTGGATTTCGAGATCGTCGAAATGATCATGAAGAAGAGGTTGGCCGGTTGAGCACCGAAAAGACATTCGCCGATCGTGCGTCGTTGTCGGGCCGTGTCGCGCTGGTCACCGGAGCCGGCGGCCATGTCGGCCGGCAGATCGCCGCGGTTTTGACCGAACTCGGCGCGCAAGTCGCGGGTGTCGATCGCGACGGCGCGTCGATATCGGGAACGCCGATCGTTGCCGATCTGGCGAACACCGCCGGCTGTACCGCCGCCGTGGAAAAGACGCTCGCCGCGTTCGGCCGGATCGACGTGCTGGTGAACAACGCCGCGTTCGTGGGCACGTCGGCGCTGGATGGTTGGGCCGTGCCGTTCGAGCGCCAAGGGGCTTCGGCTTGGGATATGGCGCTTGACGTCAATCTCAGCGCAGCCTTTCATCTGGCGCAAGCGGCCGCGCCGGCGTTACGCGACGGCGGACATGGCTCGATCATCAATATCGCATCGATCTATGGCATGGTCGGCCCGGATTGGTCGCTTTACGACGGCACCCCGCTCGCAAACCCGGCCGCCTACGCGGCGAGCAAAGGTGGTCTGTTGCAGTTGACGCGCTGGCTCGCGACCACGCTCGGCCCGGATATCCGCGTCAATGCCATTTCGCCCGGTGGCATCGCGCGTGCGGGCCAGCCGGAGGCGTTTGTTGCGCGGTATGTCGCGCGCACGCCGCTACGTCGAATGGCGAGCGAGCAGGATGTCGCGGATGCGGTCGCGTATCTCGCCGGCGATCTGGCCGCCTACGTAACGGGACAAAATATCGCCGTCGACGGCGGGTGGACGGCATGGTGAGATTTGAAATCGCGGGGCGCCCGATCGGCGGCACGCGTTGTTTCGTAATCGCGGAAGCCGGCGTCAATCACAACGGCAATCTTGCGCGCGCGATCGAGATGATCGATGTCGCGGCCGATGCGGGTGCCGACGCGATCAAATTCCAGACTTTCCGCGCGGCACTCGTCGCTGCGGTGGCCGCACCGATGGCCGAATATCAGAAGGTCACGGGCGCCAAATCGCAACTCGACATGTTGCGCGAACTCGAACTCGATCGCGATGCGCATATGGCACTTGCGGCGCATGCCGCGTCGCGCGGCATCGCATTCCTATCCACGCCGTTCGACGATCCCAGCGCCGATATGCTCGCCGAGTTGGGTATGGTTGCGTTCAAAATCGCATCCGGCGAGGTGACGAATACCCCCTTCCTTGCGCGCATCGCCGCCTTCGGACGGCCGATGATCGTCTCGACCGGAATGGCCAACCTCGCCGAGGTTGCGCAAGCCGTCGCCTGTGTGCAATCGAACGGCGCGCCGCCATTCGCGCTGCTCCACTGCGTCAGCCTTTATCCTGCACCGGCGGCAACGGCGAATCTGCGCGCGATGGAAACGCTACGCGCGAAGTTCGGCGTACCGGTCGGCTATTCCGATCATACGCTTGGCACGCATGTGGCGCTTGCCGCCGTAGGACTCGGCGCGGAAATCCTCGAGAAACACTTCACCTTATCGCGCGCCCTGCCGGGGCCCGATCACGCGGCGTCGCTCGAACCCGACGAACTGCGCCGGATGATCCGGGAGCTGCGTGAAATCGAATCCGCGCTCGGCGACGGCGTCAAATCACCCAATCCGCTGGAAGCGGAAATGATTCGCGTGGCGCGCCGCAGCCTCGTCGCGGCACGCGACGTCGCGAAAGGGCAAACGCTGACGGCGGCGGATTTCGTCGCATTGCGGCCGGGCGGCGGCGTCGAACCGGCGCGCCTTTCCGGCTTGGTCGGACGTGCGGCACCCGAGAAGTTGCCGGCGGGCAGCCCGGTTCCGCGAAGCTGGCTGGTATGAGGACGATCGCCGCCGTCACGTCGTCGAGGGCGGATTTCGGCATCCTGACGCCGGTCTTGCGCGAAATCGCGTCGCGACCGGCTCTCGAGCTGAAGCTCTACGTTACGGGCATGCATGCGAGCCCGCGATTCGCGGATGCGCTGGCAGAAATCGAGGCTAGCGGATTCCCGGTCGCCGCCAAGATCGGTGCGATTCCGGGCGACGATTCGCCGGCGGCGATCGGCGAAGCGCTGGGCCGGTCGACGGCGGCCTTCGCGCGCGAGCTTGCGACGCAACCCGATATCCTGCTGGTCCTCGGCGACCGGTTCGATATGTTCGCGGCGGTTCTGGGCGCGCTGCCGCACGGCATTCCGGTCGCGCATCTTCATGGCGGCGAATCGAGCTTCGGGGTTATCGACGAGCAGATCCGTCACGCGATCACGAAACTCGCGCATTTGCATTTCGTCGCGACGGCCGAGTATGCCCGACGCGTCGTTCAGATGGGCGAGGCGCCGTGGCGCGTCCATGTATCCGGTGCACCCGCGCTCGATGCGATCGCGAATTTCACGTATCCGGCTTTCGACAAGCTCTCGAAGCGGATCGGCTTCGACTGTGCGTCCCGCTTCGTCCTGGTCACGTTCCATCCGGAAACGCTCGCCGGAATGCCGCCATTGGCCCAGATCGAGGAACTTCTCGGCGCGTTGGCCGGACTCGATCTTCCGATCGTCATCACCGGCTCGAACACGGATAGCGGCGGCGCCGCGATCGATGCGGCGCTACGGCAATTTTGTGCCACCGCATCAAATCGCGCTTACGTCGCGCATCTTGGCGTCGAGCTCTACTACACCGCCATGCGCGCGGCGGCCGTGATGGTCGGAAATTCGTCGAGCGGTATCATCGAAGCGGCATCCTTCGGCTTGCCGGTCGTCAATATCGGCCGGCGCCAGGATGGTCGGGTCCGTCAGCCCAATATCGTCGATGCGCCACTCACACGCGCCGAAATTGCGAACGCCTTACGTCAAGCGCTCGCGCCGGAATTCCGCGCGGCTCTCGGCAACCATGCCAACGTCTATGGCGACGGCCATGCCGCCAGACGTATCGCCGATGTTCTTGAGCAACAGCCGCTCGGCCCCGAGCTCGTCGTGAAAAAGTTCCACGATATGAAGGTGCCGGAATGAATGTCGGAAGCGCACCAACGGTCGTTATCGGCGCCGGGGGACATGCGCTTTCGGTGATCGACGCTTTGCGCGCGGATACGCGCTACACCCCCGTGGCGGCGTTGGATATCGATGCACGCCGCTGGGGCGCAAAAATCGCCGGCGTGCCGATCCTCGGCGGCGATGCGCTGTTGGCCCGGCTGATCCGCCAAGGTGTCCGCCATTTCGCCGTCGGCGTTGGCGGCATCGCCGACAATGCGCCGCGCCGCGCCGCGTTCGAGCGTGCGATCGCGGCCGGCTTGATAGGCGTGCCGCTCGTCCATCCTTCTGCCATCTTGGCCGAAGATCTGCGGATCGGGCCGGCCAGCTTCATCGGTCCCGGCGCGATCGTAAATGGCGGCGTGCGTATTGGTCGAAATACGATCGTGAATACGGGCGCGATCGTCGAGCACGATGTGCGACTCGGCGATCATGTACATGTCGCGAGCGGTGCCGTGATCTGCGGCGGCGTCCAGGTCGGCGTGGGCGCGCATATCGGCGCGGGCGCGACCGTCCGGCAGTATTTGCGGATCGGCGCCGGCGCGCTGGTCGCATTGGGTAGCGCCGTCGTCGCGCCGGTCGGATCGCGCGCCGCCGTCGGCGGTGTCCCGGCGCGACCCATCCAAACCGCTAGGAAGGCGAAATCGTGAAGCGCTATCGTAGCCCGGTTGAAATGGAGCGGCTCTGCATCCCGCTCGATGCGCAAGTTCGCGACGCGATGCGTTCGCTAGAGGATTCGCATTTCGGGATCACGCTGGTCGTCGATTCGGATCGACGATTGACCGATACGATCACCGACGGCGATGTTCGCCGTTACGTTCTCGCCGGGAAGTCGATCGATGCTGGCATCTCGATTTTACTGAAAGACAAGTCCGGCGCTTCGCCGAAAACGCTCCCGGACGGCACGCTCGAGTCGAAATTCGCCGCGTTTATGCGCGAATTCGATATCCGGCAAATTCCCGTGATCGGCGGCGACGGGACCGTCGTCGATGTCGTTCTTCTATCCGATCTGGTCGTCAGCGAACCCGATATCGACGCCGTCGTGATGGCGGGCGGATTCGGCAAGCGGCTTGCGCCGCTGACGGACAACGTACCCAAGCCGATGCTGCGCGTCGGCGAAAAGCCGATCCTGGAACATATCGTCGGTCAGTTGCGGACCGTCGGTATCCGGAACGTCCGGATGACGACGCACTATCGGGCCGACATGATCAAATCGCATTTCGGCGACGGAGCCGACTTCGGCGTGGCGATCGACTATGTCGACGAGAGCGAGCCGCAAGGCACCGCCGGCGCGCTTCGCGCACTGCGCGACGGCGATCGTCCGCTTTTCGTCATGAACGGCGATATCCTGACCCGAATGGATATTCGCGCGATGCTGACGGCGCATCAGGAGCGCAAAGCGCAACTGACCGTCGGCGTCCGTCGCTACGATCTGACGGTGCCTTACGGCGTTCTCGAAACGGAAGACGATTGGGTTCGCGGCGTGACCGAGAAACCAAAT
>JAIUNH010000348.1 GCA_020161965.1 Pseudomonadota bacterium | reverse complement strand
GCGGCGGGGAAGGGATGTTCGGGGGCGAGGCGATAATCGATGCCGAGCACGGCCGCCCCGGATTCGACGGCGAGGCGCGTCATCGATCCCAGATGGGAATCGATCGAACCGAAGGTCCAGCCGCCGCCATGCACGAACAACAGCACGGGCAGATTCTTTGTCGCGGTCGGGCGCAGCAGCTTCGCGCGCATCTTGCCCCAGGGCCGGTCGATCGACAGATCGCGCGTTTCGGCGATCGCCGGGCGATCGGCGTTCCAGCCTTCGTTGAGTTTCACGAAGGTCGGCCGCGCTTCGGCTAGCGACATGTTCGGATAATCGGGGGCGGGGCCGCCGGCGGCCATGATCGCCGCCATTTCGGGATGGACGAACACGTTGCTCATGCCGCACTTCCTTTGCGGCTGGGCGCCGCGGGCAATTCGACGATGGTGTCGAGGTGATGCGCGATTTCCTGCGCCAGACGCTCGCCGTCCTGCGCTTCCAGCGCTTCCATAATCGTGTCGTGGCGATCGGCGGTGCGCGTCAGGCTGCGGCGATGGCCCGGCGCCCATAGCTTTTGCCGGTGCGAATGCAGCATGCAGCGGATCAGGATCTGTTCCAGCACCGGCGGGCTCGCCAAGCGGAAGATCGCCGCGTGGAAGCGCATGTCGAGTTCGATCAGGCCATAGGCGTCGTTGCGCTTGGCCGCCGCCGCCATGCCTTGGCGCAGCGCTTTCAACTCGGCGGCGGCGTCTTGCGTATAGGCGCGCACGGCGCGCAACGCGCCGCGCGTTTCCAGCCGCTTGCGAAGGTCCAAGATTTCTTCGGCCGCATCGGGATCGAGCGTGGTGACCATCGTGCCGCGATGGCCCGAACGCTGGACGAGGCCGTCTTCCTGCAAGCGCAGCAGCGCTTCGCGGACAGTACCTTGGCTGCATTCGAGTTCGTTCGCGAGGCCGAGCTCCGTCAGCGGTTCGCCGGGACGGATCTCGTTCAGCACGATGCGGCGCTTGAGCGCCGAATAGACGATGTCGCGCGGACGCGCAGCCTTCGCCATCGGTTCGATTCCTCCCTTAGCCGGGCAAATTATCGATATCGATAATGGAAGGCAACCGGATTCCGCCCGCATTTGCCCATTCTCGGGCGCGGGCGTTAAAACAGGGCGCCGGCGGTTCGAAAGCCGGGGCGAACGAAGGGTTGGGAAACGATGGCGTGCGATATCCTCGCTTACGGCGAGCCGATGATCGAATTCAACCAGACGGGCGGCGCGACCAGCCGCACCTATCTGCAGGGTTTCGGCGGCGATACCTCGAATTTTGCGATCGCCGCGGCGCGCTCGGGCGCCAAGGCGGGCTACATCTCGGCGCTGGGGGCGGATATCTACGGCCAGATGTTCCGCGATCTGTGGCGCTTCGAAGGCGTGGATGATTCGACCGTGCGCGAGGACAAGGGCGCGCCCACGGCCGTCTATTTCGTCACGCATGACGAGAAGGGCCATCATTTCTCGTTCTTCCGGTCGGGCTCGGCCGCCAGCCGCTACGCGCCTGCCGATCTGCCGCTCGACGCCATTCAGGAAGCGAAGGTGCTGCATATCTCCGGCATCTCGCTGGCGATCTCCAATTCGGCGTGCGATGCGGGCTTCGCCGCGATGACCACGGCGCGCGCGTCGGGCTGCCTCGTGTCGTTCGACACGAATCTGCGTTTGAAGCTGTGGCCAGTGTCGCGCGCCAAGGCCGTGATCGCGGAAGCGATCGCCAACACCGATATCTGCCTGCCCAGCCTCGACGACGTCGCCACGCTGTTCGGCGTGGACGAGCCGGACGAGCTGGTCGATCTGATGCTGAAACTCGGCGCCAAGGTCGTGGCGCTGAAGCTGGGCGCGCAAGGCGCGCTGGTCGCCGACGCGAAGACGCGCACGCGCATCGCGCCGCATAAATGCAAGCCGGTCGATGCGACCGGTGCTGGCGACACGTTCGGCGGCGCCTTTATCGCGCGCTTGGTCGCGGGCGATAGCTTGGAGCAAGCCGGGCGCTATGCCGCCACGGCGGCGGCGCTATCGACCGAAGGCTATGGTGCGGTCGAGCCGATCCCCGATCGCGCGCGCGTGCTGCGCGCGATGGAGCGCGCATCGTGATCCCGGCGGGCAAGGTCTTCGATCCCGCCCGCGCGTTCTGCGAACGCTTCGGGCTGCGCTTGCCGATCCTGCTCGCCCCGATGGCCGGTGTGCCCGCACCCGCCTTATCCGCCGCCGTTGCGCGCGCGGGCGGCATGGGCGCTTGCGGTGCCTTGCTGATGAAGCCCGACGCGATTCTCGGCTGGGCCAACGATCAGCGCGGCCGGTCGAACGGCGCGTTCCAGATCAACCTGTGGATTCCCGATCCCGCACCTGTGCGCGATGCCGCCCACGAAGCGCGCTTGCGCGAATTCGTCGGCCAATACGGACCGGAAGTGCCCGCGGAAGCCGCGAACGCCACGCCGCCCGATTTCAAGGCGCAATGCGACGCGTTGCTGTCCGCCGGGCCGGCGGTCGTCTCGTCGATCATGGGCGTCTATCCGCCCGAGTTCGTCGCCAAGATGAAGGAACGCGGCATCGCCTGGTTCGCCAACGCGACGACGGTTGCCGAAGCCAAAGCGGCGGCCGAAGCCGGGGCCGACGCCATCGTCGCGCAAGGTGCGGAAGCCGGCGGCCATCGTGGCGCCTTCGACGCATCGAAAGCCGAAGTCGAAGCGATCGGCTTGTTCGCGTTGCTGCCCGCGATCCTCGATGCGGTGAAACTGCCGGTGATCGCGACGGGCGGGATCGGCGACGCGCGCGGTATGGCGGCGGCCTTCGCAATGGGCGCATCAGCCATACAGATCGGTACGGGATTTTTGCGCACGCCCGAGGCGGGCATTCCCACCGCCTGGGCCGATGCGATCGGCCAAACACCGCCGGAAGCCACGCGGCTTACGCGCGCTTTTTCGGGGCGTGCGGGGCGTTCGATCGCGACCGAATATGTACGCGCGGCGGCGTCGCCCGATGCGCCCGTGCCCGCACCCTATCCCGTGCAGCGTGCGATCACGCAAGCGATGCGCGATGCGGCGAACAAGGCCAACGACATTTCGCGCATCCAGGCTTGGGCGGGACAATCGGCGGCGTTGGCGCAAGCCAAACCGGCGGGCGATCTGATCGCGGAACTTTGGCAGGAGACCTGCCAACGCCTCGGCGTCTAACCGGGTGCTGCGAGGGCCGTCTTGTAGCGCGTCAGCAAATCGCCGCCGCTGCGCTTGTCGTGCGCGGCGATCAGCAGCCCGACCAGATCATAGGATCGATAGACGTCGTGCATGATCCGTGCGAAAGCGAGCAGCTTGTCGTCGGATAGCGCCTCGAGCTTGTCGATCGCGCGGATATAGATCGCGGCTTCGGCGTATAGCAATTGGCTGCCCGGCCCGAACGGTCCGCCGCCGAACACCAGCGGGCGCAATTGCCGGCTGAACGGGGCGGTGAAGCGATGCAGCATGAAGCCGAGCCCACGCAGATGCACGTCGATATCGCCGAACAAGGCCTGGCCTTCGTACATCGGCACGAATTCGACTTCGACATCGACGACCAACGCATCACCCGCGATGCGCGGACCCCCGCGCAACACGTCCAGCTCCGCGCCCTGCACGTCGATCTTCAACAGATCGCACGCGGCCAGATCGGGCAGTTCGTCCAAGCGCCGCGTTTCCACGCGCGTCGTTTCCACGACCGGCAGCGGCAAATTGTGGAACAGCTCGAGAAGCCGGTCGTTGGGCCGATAGAGCGACGAGGTCAGCGGATTGGCGCAGACATGGAAGTCGCGTGTCGTGCCGTCGCCGACGAAATAGGGCAAATAGCGGTGATTGGGCGGGGCACTCGCGTTGCGCTCGGCGCAGGCTTCCGCGCGCGGCTCGAACCCCGTGACGCGCACCGCCGGATCGCCCAGCAGCGCATGATAGGGATCGCCATCCTTGCCCATCGACGCGGCGCCCACGTCGATCACATGCAACGGCAACGCATGGCCCAGAATTTCGGCGAGACCGGCCATCAACCCCAAACCTCCGCATCCGGCGGGTGAACGCGACTGCCTTCGAAACGCAAACCCGGATCGCGGTCGTGGCTCAGCAGCAAGGGCCCGTCGAGATCGACCCATGCCGCCCCTTGCGCGATCAGATGGGCGGGGCCCATCGATAGCGACGTCGCGACCATGCAGCCGACCATCACGCGATAACCGGCCGCGAAGGCGGCTTTGCGCAAGGCCAGCGCTTCGGTGAGGCCGCCGGTCTTGTCGAGCTTGATGTTCACCGCCTCGTAGCGGCCCGCGACATGCGGCAGCGACGAACTATCGTGGCAGGATTCGTCCGCACACACCGCGACGGGATGCTCGCGGCCCGCAAGTCCGCTGTCGCGATCGGCATGCAAAGGCTGTTCGATCAGATCGACGCCAAGATTGGCGAGGTGCGGTGAAATTTCGTCGAACAAGGCTTCGTCCCACGCTTCGTTCGCATCGACGATCAGGCGCGAGCCCGGTGCGGCTTTGCGCACCGCTTCGACGCGCGCGAGGTCGCCCGCACCCGTCAGCTTCAATTTCAGCAGCGGGCGATGGGCGGCGGCGCGTGCCGCTTCGGCCATCTTGTCCGGTTCGTCGACCGACAGCGTATAGGCGGTGGTCAGCGTTTGCGGGGCGGACATGCCGGCGAGTTGCCACACGCGTTTGCCCGCGCGCTTGGCTTCGAGATCCCACAGCGCGCAGTCGAGCGCGTTGCGCGCG
>JAIUNH010000347.1 GCA_020161965.1 Pseudomonadota bacterium | reverse complement strand
CCGACTGCGCCGAGGCGGATCCAGGGACGACCAGCGCGGCGAGCAGGGCGAGGACGACCAGGATGACGACCAGCTTGGTGGCGGCGACCGAGAGGGAAGCCAAGGGGCTGCGCGGCATGGACCGCAGCCTAGCGTGCTACGCTGCCGTATCACAGCCCGTCGCGACCGGGTGCCGCGGCAAGGCCCCGCGGGGGTCCCTCGCGGCCGCCCTGCTGCTGGCGCTTGCGCTACCGGCCTGCTCGGCGCTGGAGCCGGACCCGAACGCAGCCCAGCCGGGGGAGCAGGGCTTCGTCCGTGGTTTCCTCGGCGGTGTCGCGTCGGAAGATCCGCGCGCTACGCTGGTCGCGCGCAACACGCTGTCGGCGGGCGGCAGCGGCAGGCGCACGGGAACAGGCGTCATGCGTGGCTCGACCGACGTTTTGCCCGCGACCATCATCGAATCGTATTCGGCCAGCGTGCCGGGAAAGCCGAGCAGCGGCCACGCGTCGGCGGCGCGATACATCATCAAGAACAAGCGGCGCTCGCGGCCGGACTCGTTGGCGGCCGAGCCATGCACCGTGCGCACGTGATGGATGGTGATCGATCCCGCCTTCCCGGTGAGCGGTACGGCCTTGGAAAGATCGATTCCGCATTGGCGAGGATCGATCGCGCCGCAGAAGCGACCGTTCTCGTGATGGTCGTGGATCGGCCCTTTATGCGAGCCGGGGATCATCAACATCGAGCCGTTATCCGGCTCGCAATCGTCGATCATCACGCCGACGGCGGCGAGATCGTCGTTGGTGTGCGGATAGAACGCCCAATCCTGGTGCCATTGCACCGGCGCGCCGAAGCCCGCCGATTTCATGTTTAGTTTGCTGTAGTCGAAACGGATATCCGGGCCCCACAAATCGCTGAGCGCGCCGATCACACCCGGATGCGTCACCAGCCGGCCGAAAGCCTCGTCGTGGCGATGGGGCGTCTTGATCCGGCGCACGCGCGGATTTTCCGGCGTGTGCGAATTCTCGAGGTCGTAGATGTCGTCATGCGTCGTGACCTTGCGGGCACCCGCCATGAACGCATCGACGCCCGCGCGCAAACGCGCGACTTCCGCCGGAGAAAGCACGTTCTCCAGAACCAGATAGCCGTCACGATTGTATGCATCGATTTGCGACTTTGCGAGCATCGTTTTTCCGCTTTTCCGTCGCTCCGGCAGCCCCGTCCGGCCCTTCGGCCGGTCGTTTCGGGTGCCGACGCGTCGCTCCCTTCGACACGTTCATCCCTTCGATTCTCTTAAGGGAATCGCCTCGGCTTGCCCAATCAGTAAAAAAGATTGGCCGCAGAACGATTCGTGATGATGGCGGTCGATTTGGCAGATCGGCGGCCCTTGGACTAGTATCGCCGGCCCCCTTGCGAGAACACCACGAACACCAGGGCGCCCCCCGCCATGTCGCAAAGCATCCGAGACATGCGCGTCTTCGTCGCGGCATACGAAGAACGCTCGTTCACCGCCGCCGCCGCGCGCGAACACGCCACGCAATCGGGCGTGTCGCAGCATATCCGCAAGCTGGAGGAACGCTTCGGCGTGCGGCTCTTCGCGCGCACGGCCGGCAGCGTCGCGCCGACAGCGGCGGGCGACGTCTATTACCGCAGCTGCCTGGAAGTCTTGCGCGCCTATAACGCGTCGAAGGAAACGATGCGCCCGTTCAGCGGTGCGGCCGACGGCGAGGTCGTGATCGGCCTGATGCCGACGATGACGCGCTGCGCGCTCGCCCCCGCGTTGGAGCGCTTCATCGCGTTGCATCCCAACGTGTCGGTGCAGGTGGTCGAAGCCTATAGCGGCGTGCTGACCGAGCAGGTGCGCGCGGGCACCCTCGCCTTCGCCGTGGTTCCCGCCTTCGCCGGGGGGACGGGCTTGCGCCAGCGCCTGTTCGCGCGCACACGCGAAGTGCTGGTCGCGCGCGCCACCGACAAGCGCGAACATCTCGCCCCCATGCGCCTTGCCGATCTGCCGCCGATGAAACTTGTACTGCCCAAGCCGCAGAACTCGCGACGCAAGACCGTCGAGACCTACATCACATCGAACGGCGTGCGCGTCGATCGGATGATCGAACTCGACGCGATGATGGGCACGCTCGATTTCGTCGCGACGACCGATTGGGTGACGGTGCTGCCCGGCGTGATGATGGCGAGCGACGTCGATCCGCGCCGCTTCACCGTCAACCCGTTGGACGAGCCGCCGCTGTGGCTCGACCTCGTCCAGATCGAATCGGCGCATCACGCGCTGACGCCGATGGCGCAAGCCTTCTCGGAAATCCTGTCGGAGGAGACGACGCGCCTCAATCAGCCATGGAGCGAACAGGCCGCCATGGCGCGCGCGGCGGCGGAAGCGCCGCCGGCGAAGCTCAAGTCGTCTTATGGCCGACGCCGTCGATGACGCCCTTGACCGAAACGGCTTCCACGTCGTCCAGCATCTTCGTGCCGTGCGGCACGTTCGGCAGGAAATGCGCGGCCTGACCCGGCCCGATGATCGTTTCCTCGCCTTCGGTGAAAACCTTCATCCGGCCCTTGAGCACGTAGACGATCTGCTCCTGATCGTGGGAGTGGATTTCAGCACCCTGCCCGGCCTTGAAGCTCAAAATGCCGAACTCGACCTGGCTGCCGGTGATGAGGCGGCCGAGCGCCGTCGAATGTTTCGGCGTGACCAGTTCCTGCGGAACATCCTGCAACGTGTAGAACGGCATCGTTTCTCTCCCGGGCGATAGCTTCGACAAATCTATATG
Source organism: Pseudomonadota bacterium (assembly GCA_020161965.1). Taxonomy (GTDB): domain Bacteria; phylum Pseudomonadota; class Alphaproteobacteria; order CACIAM-22H2; family CACIAM-22H2; genus Tagaea. The sequence continues at coordinate 1,990 of JAIUNH010000347.1, read as the reverse complement.
CGCCGCCGCCTTTCCCCGCATTATCGTTGATAATCGGGGCGAGTAGTTCGTTTGATTTGGGCGCGGAATCGCTTCTTGCCATAAACGGCGCGGGTCCAACGAACACGCGCATATAGCGGAGGAAAACTTGTTCACGCTCGACGGCAAGGTCGCGATCGTCACCGGCGGCACGCAAGGACTGGGCGGCGCCTACACTTCCGCCTTCGTCAAGCTGGGCGCGATGGTCGTGATCGGCGACGTACGCGACGACGAAGGGGCCGAAGCCGCCGAACGCTACAACACGCTCGCCGGGGGCAAGCGCGTCGTCTATCGCCATCTCGACGTGACCGACGCCGCGCAATGGCAGCGCATCGCCGATACGGCCGAATCCGAGTTCGGCAAATTGACCACGCTGGTGAACAACGCCGGCGTACCGGGGCGCGACGGCATCGAGGCGACGACCGAGACGAGCTGGGCCGGCACGATCAACGTGGACCTCAAAGGTACATGGCTCGGCATGAAGCACTGCATTCCGGCGATGCGCCGGGCAGGCGGCGGGTCGATCGTCAATACCTCCTCGACCTCGGGCCTCGTCGGCACGGGAAGGGGAGCGCCCTATTGCAGCGCCAAGGGCGGCATCCATGCGCTGACCAAAACGGCGGCCGCGCAATACGGGCTCGAGAAAATCCGCGTCAACTCGATCCATCCGGGTCTGGTCGACACGCCGCGCAACAAGAACATCTCCGACGAATGGCGCAAGGAAATGCTGCGCGATACCCCGCTGGGCCGCATGGCGGACCCGGCAGAGATCGCCAACGCCGTCGCCTTCCTCGCCTCCGACGCCGCGTCGTTCATGACGGGCTCGGCGATGATCGTCGACGGCGGAATGACCGCGATCTGACGGCGCTTAACGCGTCGTCAGGCCGCCATCGACCAGAACGTTCGATCCGGTCATGAACGCGGCCATGTCGCTCGCGCAGAAAAACACCACGCGCGCGACTTCGTCGGCTTCGGCCGCACGGCCCATCGGGAAGGACGCGCGCAGCGTCTTTTCCATCGCCGCGACGGTATCGCCGTCGCTGTCCTTCGAACGCGCGGCTTCGCGCATTTCGGCGACACCCGGCGTCTCGGCCATCGACGGTGTCACGCACAACACGCGAATGCCGTGTTTGACCAGTTCCATCGACGAGGAGCGCGTCAAGCCCAAGACGCCGGCCTTGGCAGCACTATAGGCGCCCAAGCTCACGCGCCCGCGCACGCCCGCGACCGACGCGATATTGACGATCACGCGGCCGGGGCGCCCCGCCCCGGCGATCATGCGCTTGGCTGCCGCACGGCTGCCGAAGAACACGCCGCGCAGATTGACGTCGTACATCGCCGTCCAATCTTCGTCGGTCGTCTCGACCAGCGGCTCGCCCCGGAACACGCCCGCATTGTTGATCCAGATATCGAGCGCGCCGAGATCCTTCAGCGCCTTGTCGGCCAGCGCTTCGACCGAGTCGACCGAACGCACGTCCAACTCGGTGCCGATCACCTTGGCGCCGTATTGCTTCGACAATTCGGCGGCGGCTTGTTTGGCGCCCTCAGCGTTGCGATCACCGATCAGGACCGACGCCCCCGCCTCCGCGAAGCGCGCGGCCGTGCAATAGCCGATCCCGCGCGCGGCCCCGGTGACGACGGCGACGCGACCTTTCAGCGACAAAAGCTCGGAAATCTTGGGGACGGACATAACGTGCCTCACTTCTTCGCGAAGAGTTTTTCCATCGACGCATAGGCGCGCTTGGCGACCGTCGCGGCATCGAAGGTGCGATACGTGGCGTTGAAGACTTCGACCGCGAAATGGCCGCGATAGCCCGTGGCGAGCACGCGATCGACATACTCGCGCACCGGCTTCACGCCTTCGCCCGGGAACAGGCGGTAGTTCCGCAATTGCTCGCGGATCGGCAGATTCGATTGCGCGAAATCGTTGATCTCGGCGAGGAAGATCTTATCCCCGGGAATCTCGTTGATC
>JAIUNH010000346.1 GCA_020161965.1 Pseudomonadota bacterium | reverse complement strand
CGGGCGGCCGCAAAGCTCGCCCAGCAATGCGCCGTCGTTACGATGGATCGGCGTGGGGCAGGCGATGTGCTTTGCCGCGAGATGCTCCATCAGGCCGAGGAAGAAGGGCAGATCGCCAAGCTTCACGCGCTTTTCGTAGAGCGTGAGGATGAATTGCCCTTGGCCCGTTTCGAGCACGAAGTTGGAATTCTCCACGCCTTCCGCGATGCCGCGATAGGCGACCAGCGAGCCGATCCCATAATCCTTCAGGAACCGGGCGAGCGCTTCGTCGTCGACATCGGTATAGACGGCCATCAGGCGGTTTCCAGCGCGCGGGGCAGGTTGAACTTCACATCTTCGGTCGCGGTGACGACGTCTTCGATCGTCACCGCGAAACGCTTGCGCGCTTCGTCGATCGTTTCCTGCACCAGAATTTCGGGTGCTGAAGCGCCAGCCGATAGCCCGAGCGTGCGAATGGGGCCGAGCTTCGCCCAGTCGATATCGGCGGCACTGGCGACCAAATAGGCGTTGGCGCAGCCCGCCCGCTTGGCGACTTCGACCAAGCGCAGCGAGTTCGACGATTTGGTCGAGCCGATGACCAGCACGGCGTCGCTGCGCGCGGCGATCGCCTTCACCGCCGCTTGGCGATTGGTCGTCGCGTAGCAGATATCGTCTTTGCGCGGCGGCAGCATGTCGGGGAAGCGGCGCATCAACTCGGCGACGATCCCGGCCGTGTCGTCGACCGACAGCGTGGTTTGCGTCGCATAGGCGAGCGGCCCGGCGGGAAGATTTACGCTGCGCGCTTGTTCTTCGTCCTCGACCAGCGTGATCGAGCCTTCGGGCAATTGGCCCATCGTACCGACCACTTCGGGATGGCCGGCATGGCCGATCAACGCGATATGCCGCCCGGCTTTGCGGTGATGCTCGGCCTCGCTATGAACCTTGCTGACCAGCGGGCAGGTCGCGTCGAGATAGATCATCTCGCGGCGTTGCGCCTCGGCGGGCACCGATTTGGGCACGCCATGGGCGGAAAACACGACCGGCCGATCGTCCGGCACCTGGTCCAACTCGGCGACGAAAACGGCACCTTTGCGTTCCAGCGCCTCGACCACGTGGCGGTTATGGACGATTTCGTGACGCACATAGACCGGCGCGCCATAGCGTTCCAGCGCGCGCTCGACGATCAAAATCGCACGGTCCACCCCGGCGCAGAATCCGCGCGGGCCGGCCAGGAGGATCGTTAGGGGAGCCACGACTCCGGAAGCTTGTGCGGGCATAAGGGAAATCCTATTGTCGCCCCGTGATATACCGGAGTCGCAGTGCGATTCCAGCCCGTTCCGGAGGCTCGAAAAATGGCCGATCCCGTCGTCGCCCAGAAAGCGCCTTATCCCGTGGATGTCGAAGCGGGAAAGACCTATTGGTGGTGCGCCTGCGGCCGGTCGAAGAAGCAGCCCTTTTGCGACGGTTCGCATTCGGGCACGGGCATCCAGCCGATGAAATACGAAGCCGGCGACGCCAAAAAGCTGTTTTTCTGCGGTTGCAAGGCGACCAAGAACCAGCCGTTGTGCGACGGCGGGCATAAGGGGCTCTGACACTTGTTGCGTAAAGCTTTCGTCGCGGCGGGTCTCGCCGCCGCAGTTCTTTCGGCCTGCACCCCGTCCGATACGGTCACGCAAGCGACCTGCCCGCGCGGCGGGCTGGTGCCCGATGCCAATACGCTGGTCCAGTTCCGCGAAGGGCCGGGCCGCGACCTGACCGATGTGGTGGCGCAGGCCCAGATCGTCGATTTCAAAATCGCGTGCGAATACGCGACCGGCCGAAACGCCAAGCCCGGCGTGGTGCTGGACCTGCAAGTCGCCATCGCGGCCGAACGCGGCCCCGCGGATCGCGCGCGCAAGGCCAATCTTTCCTATTTCGTCGCGATCCTGGATGCCGAGCAGAACATCGTCGCCAAGGATTTCTTCCAGGCGGCGTTCGAGTTTCCGGACAACCGCACCCGCGTGGGCCGGGTCGAGGAATTGGAGCCGCGCATCGCGCTCAAATCCAATTTCGACGGGCCCGCTTATCGCGTGATGATCGGTTTCCAGCTGACCGAAGATCAGCTGGAATGGAACCGGCGCCAACGCGGGCCCCGCTAAACCATCCACAAATTCCACGAGCGGCTTGACCCGCTCGGGACTCCGTTTATCTTGGAGATCGCCTATCGCGGGAGAGACCGCGTCGTTTTCGGACGGCGCGGCGCCGAAGGAGCAACCGCCCCGGAAACTCTCAGGCAAAAGGACCGCGATTAGGCGTCGAGTTGCGAACTCTGGAAAGCGGCATATGGGTTTCGGCCCATAGGCCCACCGAAGAGGTAAGTCTCCCGCAAGGGCGGACGATTCTTTCAGGTCCCAGGACAGAGGGGGCGCCCACGGCCGGATGAATAATCCGGCATTTGCGCGCCCGACTCCGGAGTTCCGTTTTGTCAGACGACGAAAACCTGAAATTCACGCCACTCGATGCGTTGCATCGCTCGCTTGGCGCCAAAATGGTGCCGTTCGCTGGCTATGCGATGCCCGTGCAATATCCCGCCGGGATTTTGAACGAGCATCTGCACACCCGCGCCGCCGCCGGGCTGTTCGACGTGTCGCATATGGGTCAGGCCTTGCTGCTGGGGCCCGATGCCGCCGTGGCGCTCGAAACCCTCGTGCCCGGCGACCTTCAAGTGCTGAAGGAAGGGGCGACGCGCTACACGCAGCTGACCGACGACAATGGCGGCATCCTCGACGATCTGATGGCGACGAAACGCAACGACGGGCTCTATCTCGTCGTCAACGCGGCGTGCAAAGACGCCGATTTCGCGCGCATCGAAGCCAAGATCGGATCGCGCGCGAAGCTACAACGTCTCGATGATCGCGCCTTGCTGGCGTTGCAAGGCCCCAAGGCGGCCGAAGTGATGGCGCGTTTGGCGCCCGATAGCGTCGGCCAGAAATTCATGACGTTGCGTGCCGGCAAAATCGGCGCGTTCGATTGCTGGTTCACGCGGTCGGGTTACACAGGCGAGGACGGCTACGAGATTTCGGTCCCCGCGTCGCAGGCCGAAGGTTTGGCAAAGCTGCTGCTCGACCAGCCGGAAGTGAAGCCGATCGGCTTGGGGGCGCGCGATTCGCTGCGCCTCGAAGCGGGCTTGTGCCTCTACGGCCACGATATCGACACGACGACCTCGCCGATCGAAGCCGATTTGGTCTGGTCGATTTCCAAGCGCCGGCGCGCCGAAGGCGGCTTCCCCGGTGCGGCGCGCGTGCAAAAGGAACTCGCCGACGGGCCGTCGCGCAAACGCGTCGGTATTCTGCCCGAAGGCCGCGCCCCCGCGCGCGAAGGCACCGAGATCGTCGATGCCGCCGGCAACAAGATCGGCATCGTCACCTCGGGCGGTTTCGGCCCGACGGTGAACGGCCCGATCGCCATGGGTTATGTGCCCGCTTCCTTCGCCCAGGCCGGCACGCCGGTCGGGCTCGTCGTCCGGGGCAAGACGCTTCCCGCCAAGATCGCGGGAATGCCCTTCGCCCCCCATCGTTATTTCCGAGGTTAGGAGACTCCAAATGGCCGAATTGCGTTTCACCAAAGACCACGAATGGATCCGCGTCGCCGACGGCGACGTTTACGAGATCGGCATTTCCGATTACGCGCAAAGCCAGCTCGGCGACGTCGTGTTCGTCGACCTGCCGGAGATCGGCAAACAGATCGCCAAGGGCGGCCAGGCCGCCGTGGTCGAATCGGTCAAGGCGGCGTCGGACGTGTACTCGCCCGTCGGCGGCACGGTCGTCGGCATCAACGACGCGCTTAGCGCCGATCCGGGCTTGATCAACCGCGAGCCCACGACGGGCGGCTGGTTCTTCAAGCTGAAGACCGGCGACACCGCGCAATTCGCCGAGTTGATGGACGAAGCCGCTTATGCCGATTACGTGAAGGGCCTGGGCTGATGCGTTATCTGCCGCATACCGATTCCGATCGCGCCGCGATGCTGGCGGCGATCGGCGTCAAATCGGCCGACGATCTGTTCGTCGACGTGCCCGCCGAGGCGCGTTTGGCCGGACCGGTCGCGGGGCTCTCCGCGACCAAAAGTGAGCTGGAAGTCGAGCGCATCCTGTCGGGCATGGCGGCGAAGAACCGCCCTGCCGGTTCGCAGGCGAGCTTCTTAGGCGCGGGCGCCTATCGCCATCACGTGCCCGCCTCGGTCGATGCGATCATCCAGCGCGGCGAATTCCTGACCAGCTACACGCCCTATCAGCCGGAAATCGCCCAAGGCACGCTGCAATATCTGTTCGAGTTCCAGACGCAGGTCGCGATGCTGACCGGCATGGATGTCGCCAACGCGTCGATGTACGACGCGGCGACCGCCGCCGTCGAAGCCGTGCAGATGGCCAATCGCGTCACCCGGCGCGGCAAGACGATCTTGTCCGGTGCGGTGCATCCGCATTATCGCGAAACGATCGAGACGCACGGCAAGTTCTCAGGGTTTGAGGTCGTGTCGCTGGCGCCGAACGTCGATGGGCTTGCGGGTATTGAAGCCAAGCTCGACGCCAAGACCGCCAGCGTCGTCGTGCAATACCCGAACGTGTTCGGCCGCTTGCAGGATCTGACCGCGTTGGCGGCCGCTTGCCAAAAGGCGGGCGCGCTGCTGATCGTTGCGATCCCCGAGATCGTGTCGATGGGGGCGGTCACGCCGCCGGGCGACATGGGGGCCGATATCGTCGTGGCCGAAGGCCAGTCGATCGGCAACGCGCTGAATTTCGGCGGGCCCTATGTCGGCCT
>JAIUNH010000345.1 GCA_020161965.1 Pseudomonadota bacterium | reverse complement strand
GCTCGCGCAGCGAGATCGTCGTGCCTGCCAGCCAGAAGACGAACCACATGAAGGCGATCATCGCCATTTCCTGGGACGTCGACAGCGGCGAGCGCAGCGCGTAGCGCATGACGGTCTGCGCCAGCAATGCAGCGAAGACCACGAAAAGAGCGGCGCCGGCGGCCCAATCGGCCACCAGCGCCGCCTTCCTGACGATGCGGTTTAGGCTCACTTGATCCGGCAATCCGGATCGGACGGCATCGCCGCGATCTGGTCGTAGAGGCCGGCGGGCCAGCCTTGCGCGAATTTCGACGCGAGGTACTTCTCGCGCATATGCGCGCGGAAGGGCGTCACGTCGGGCGTCGTCACCGTCATGCCGTCTTTGGTCAGTTCGGCGACGGCGTTGGCTTCGGCGCGCTTGCGGTTGGCGATCGTGAAATCCGACGCGGCGTTGGCCGCTTCGCGCACGATCTGCTTTTCCTGATTGCTGAGCGAGTCCCAGAACTTCTTGGACACAGCGATCATATCGACGCCCAGCAGGTGATTGGTCTGCACGAGCTGCTCGGTCACTTCGTTGAACTTCGTCGACTTCATCGCGGTCGAGAAGCCGGCGAAGGCGTCGACCGTGCCGGTCTGCAGCGCCAGATAAAGCTCGCCGAACGCGATCGGCGTGGGCTTGGCGCCCAGAGCTTCGGCCAGGAACTGGAAGGCTTCGTTGCCGACTTCGCGCATCGTGATGTTCGAAAGATCGGCGGGCGTCTTCACGTCCTTCTTCTTGCGCAGCACCAGCGTGCGGTAGCCGATCATCGCTTGGTTCAGCATGACGATGTTCATCTTGGATTCGACATCGGCGCGCACCTTGCGCCCGAACTCCGAATTCATGACCACGCAGTTGTGCTCGACGTCGCGCACCAGATAGCCGGCCGTCAGGATCGACGCTTCGGGTACACGCGGCGACACGTCGAACATATTGACGAAGCCGATATCCAGATTGCCGCGCTGCATGGCGGGAATCTGCTGGGATTGCGGGAACAGCGAGCTATTGCCGTGGATGGCAATGTCGAAGCGGCCGGGCAGCGAGCGCTTCATGTAATCGGACATGATGAACATCGACTGGCCGAGGATATCGGCGTCGGGCACGACATAGGCGATGTTCACCTTTTGCGGCTGCTGTGCGGCGGCGATACCGCAGCTCAGTGCCACGGCGGCGCAAGCACCGAGCAGCGTTTTCAAAATCGAATTCTTCATAGGGTTTCCTCCCGTTTTGATTGACGTTGAATCAGACGATAGCGGCGGGTTCGGCCCAAGGCTGATCCCACACGACCGGCGCCCAATCCGGATTGACGAGACGCTTGCCGCCGCGAAGCGCGCCGATGCGCGCCATCTCGCCGGGCTCCAGCGCGAAATCGAAAATCTCGAAATTCGCTTTGATGCGCGCATGCTGGCCGGATTTGGGTATCGCAAGTACGCCGCGTTGCTGGATCAACCAGCGCAACGTGATCTGCGCGACCGTCTTGCTGTATTTGGCGCCGATCGCGGTCAGCACCGGATCGCCTTCGATGGCGCCGCGCGCCAACGGAATGCAGGCGGTCAGCAGCATGCCGGTCTTGTGCAGCTCCGCCATGACGGCCGATTGGTCGAGATAGGGGTGATATTCGACCTGGTTGCCGAACAAGGGCGCGCCGAAAGCGGTGATCGCCTCGCGCATCACGGCGACGGGAAAGTTGCTCATCCCCACTTGGCGGGCCCAGCCTTTTTCCTGGACGGCGCGCAACGCCTTCATCACGTCGCCGATCGGAAAGGTCGGGCTCGGCCAATGCGGCATGATCAGATCGACGTAATCGAGGCCCAAGCGATCCAGGCTCTCGCGCATCCGCGCTTCGATCTTGTCGGGCTCGAGTTCGAGATAGCGGATCTTGGTCGCGACGAAGAGATCGCTCCGCTTCAGGCCCGAAGCCGCGATGGCTTGGCCGACTTCGACTTCGTTTTCGTAGCGCGACGCGGTGTCGATGCTGCGGTAGCCGACGTCGATCGCGTAGCGCACGGCGTCGCGGCCCGAATCGCCGCGCAAATGCCATGTGCCGAAACCGAGGACCGGCACGCGCGCATTGTTGATCGTCTGATAAAGCATGTAAGGCGTACCACTCCCGTTTGAATCGGCGATTGCGCGCGATGCTAAACCGCGCTTAACCGCCGCTGAACGGACAGGAGTCGAACGCCATCTTCTCCGCCGATGAAAACAACCCGGGCTAGAGGCGCTGGCGGATGCCCGTATCCGACGCCGTTTGCACCGCCGCGAGCAGGCGATGGGTTTTCGCCGCATCCGCGAAATCGGGGGCGGGGGCGTTGCCGCCGTCCAGCGCGTCGAGCAGGCGCAGGTAAAGTTGCGCGGTATAGAAGGGCGGGCCGGCTAGGGTTTCCGGCAGGCGCGGATCGCGCGTTTCGACCGCGACAGGCTCGAACGGCTTCTTGCGCCGCCGGGCGATCGAAACGTCGAGTTCGACGCGCTGGATGCCGACCGGCGCCACGCCGACCGGCGGGCGGGTGACGGCGACGATATCGCCGTCGGTGCCGTTGATCTCAAAGCGCACGCCGGTCGGGTTGGCCATATCGGCCTTCACATGGACCGATGCGACGGCGCCGCTCGCCAACCGGCCGCTGACCAGGACCTGATCGGGGGCGGTTACATCCATGATCTCGCCGGTCTCGACGATCTCGCATTTCGTGTGCTGCGTGGTCACCACGGCCGCCACTTCGACGAAGGGGCCGACGCAATGGCAGAAAGAATCGAGCGAATGCCCGCCGGGCACGGTCAGGCCCGTGGCGCCGCTTTCGCGCTTGGTGCGATAGGCTTCGGCCGCCGGCAGGCGCGGACCCCAGTTATTGAGCGAGGAGACCAGCGTGGTCGATAGGATTTGGCCGATGGCGCCGCTTGCGACCAGATCGCGAATGGCGTTGAGATAGGGCGAGGCGCGGCCTTGCAAGCCCACGATCGCCTTCACCCCGCGCTTGGCGGCGGCATCGCGGATTTCCTCGGCCTCGCTGACCGTCAAGGCGAGCGGCCATTCGCAGAACAGATGCTTGCCCGCTTCGATGGCGCCGAGCGCGATTTCGCGATGATGAGCGACTTTGACGCAGATCGCGACGACGTCGACCGCCGGGTCGGCGACCAATTCGCGCCAATCGCCATAAGCGCGCTTGGCGCCGAATTTCTCGGCGGCGAGCTTGGCGGTTTCCAAGCGCGTTGTCGCGACGGCGGCGAGGTCGTAGCGCGCCAGTGCACGCAAAGCCGGCAAATGCGCCGCCAAAGCCCAGCCGCGCTCGGGGCTCGCCCCCACCACACCGACACCGTAAATCCGTTCGCCTTGCGCCATGTCACCCGTCTCTCGTCCGTTGCACGCTGCGAGTGTAGCAACCTCGCGGTGCTCGGATCGTTTCGGCGGGCGGGAAGCTGCCTGTCCGCGCGCGAAAGCCAAGCACCCCGCATCCGGGCTTATACTGGCCCCCCGAACATCGCCGAGGCGCCAATGGGCTTGAAGAAAATCGAAGAATTGCTGAACGAAGCGGTCGCGACCAACGCGGCTTCGGGAATCGTCGCCGGGATCACCACGCGCGACGGCACGGTCCTGCGTGCGGCTGCGGGCAAGACCGCCACCGGCGGCGACATCGCGATGAATCCGGACAATATTTTCTGGATCGCGTCGATGACCAAGGCGATCACCTCGATCGCCGCGATGGGGTTGGTCGAGAAGGGCGTCATCCGCACCGACGAGCCGATCGCGCGCATCCTGCCGGAACTGGCGAGTCCCCAAGTGCTGGAAGGCTTCGATGCTGACGGCAAGCCCAAGCTGCGCCCGGCGCGCGGGGCCATCACGCTGGGACAGTTGCTGTCCCATTCGTCGGGTTTTCCCGAACATGTTTGGCGCGCCGATATTCTGCGTTATCTGACCGCGACCGGCACGCCGCCGACCAGCACGGCCAAGCGCGCCGCGCTGAACCTGCCCTTGGTCGGCGATCCCGGCACGGTTTGGCAATACGGCATCAGCCACGATTGGGTCGGTCAGTTCATCGAACGGGTGAGCGGCCAGACGATCGACGCCTATTTGCGCGATCACGTTTTCGCGCCGCTGGGTATGAAGGATTCGGGCTACGAGCTGAACGCGGCGCAGCAGGCGCGCATGGCGACGGCGCATCGGCGCGAAGCCGACGGACGGTTGACGCCGTTCCAACGTGGCGCCGTGCAAGGCCGCGAATACTGGCCGGGCGGGGGCAGTCTCAATTCCACGCTCGACGATTATCTCGCTTTCGCGCGGATGATCCTGAACGACGGCCGCGTCGGCGATCGACAATTCCTGAAGCCGGAAACGGTGCGCCGCTTGCCCGAGAATCAGACCGGCACGCTGCCGGTGTCGAAGCTCGATCCGGCTTTGCCGGAATTGTCCAACGCCGCCGATTTCCTGCCCGGCATTCGCAAGGGCTGGGGGCTCGGCTTCATGGTGAATTTCGAAGATGTGCCGGGCGCGCGCAAAGCGGGCAGTCTCGCCTGGGCGGGCCTCAGCAATTGCTATTACTGGATCGATCCGGCCAGCGGCGTGGCGGGCGTGCTGCTGACCCAGATCCTGCCCTTCGCCGACAAGCAGGTGCTGGACGTGTTCGACCGGTTCGAACGCGCGGTCTACGCCGCGCGCTGAACCGGCTGGGGCGAACGCGCGATCAGTAGGTCGCGCGACCGCCCGAGATGTCGAACGTGGCGCCGGTCGAGAACGACACGTCTTCCGACGCGAGACACGTGAT
>JAIUNH010000344.1 GCA_020161965.1 Pseudomonadota bacterium | reverse complement strand
AGCTGGTACTCCGACAGGTAGGCGTCGCCCTTGCATTCGGGCGACGGCTCGATGCGGTTCTTGATGCCCAGGTAGCCACAGGCCAGCGTGGCGGCGAGCGCCACGTAAGGGTTGGCATCGGCGCCGATCACGCGGTTCTCGACGCGCCGCGCCGCCGGCGTCGCCACCGGCGAGCGGATGCCGACGGTGCGGTTGTCGGTGCCCCACTGAATGTTGATCGGCGCGGCGGTGGACCGCGCCAGGCGCCGGTAGCTGTTGACGTAGGGCGCGAACAGCGCCATCGCCGCCGGCGTGTACTTCTGCAACCCGCCGATGTACCAGTAGAACTCCTTGGAGGGCGAACCGTCGGGGTTGCTGAAGATGTTGCGGCCGCTGGCGGTGTCGACCAGGCTCTGGTGCACGTGCATCGCGCTGCCCGGCTCGTTGGCCATCGGCTTGGCCATGAAGGTGGCGTACATCTCGTGGCGCAGCGCGGTCTCGCGGATCGTGCGTTTGAAGAAGAACACCTCGTCGGCCAGGCCCAGCGGGTGGGCGTGGAAGAAGTTGATCTCCATCTGCCCGGCGCCCACTTCGTGGATCAGCGTGTCGACGTTCAGCTCCATCTGCTCGCAGTAGGCGTAGATGTCCTCGAACAGCGGATCGAACTCGTTGACCGCGTCGATCGAATAGGCCTGGCGCGAGGTTTCGGAGCGGCCGCTGCGGCCGCGCGGCGGGCGCAGCGTGACCGGGCCGGCGGGGGCGGGGCCGCCCAGCTCGTCCAGCACCGTCCAATCGACTTCGACGCTGGGGCGCGCCTGGCGCAATTGCTGCTGCGCGAACACTTGCGTGCTGGCGAGCAGAGCGAAAGCCGAGACGGCGGTGAGGAACGAACGCGTCATATCGAGTCCGACCTTAACCTTACGCCGCCCGCCCAAGCAACAGCCCACGCGACGGCTTTAAGCGGATTTTCCCGAGCCGCCCAGTTCGCGCAGGAATCCGCGCAACGGATCGAAAAGCTTGGCGTTTCCGGTCACGAGATTGCCGGTTTGCATCGGATCGGCCGCACCGTCCATGTCGCCGACGAAGCCGCCGGCCTCGCGGACCATCAGAATACCCGCGGCGATATCCCATTTGTTCAGGCCGATTTCGAAAAATCCGTCGAATCGGCCCGCCGCGACGTAAGCGAGGTCCAAAGCCGCCGCACCCGGCCGGCGCAAACCGGCGGTGCGCGCCATCGTGGCGCCCAGCAGCTTCAGATAATGCTTATGGTCTTCTTCCGTGCCGCGCCCGCGGAACGGAATGCCCGTGCCGATCAGGGATTCGCCAAGGTCCCGGCGGCCCGACACGCGCAGGCGCCGGTCGTTGAGATAGGCGCCCTTGCCCTTTTCGGCCCAGTAAAGCTCGTCGACCGCGGGGTTGTAGATCATGCCCGCGAGCAATTCGCCCTTGTGCTCGAGCGCCACCGAGATCGCGAAATGCGGAATTCCGTGCAGGAAATTCGTCGTCCCGTCGAGCGGATCGACGATCCAGACATGGTCGCGATCGGTGCCGCGCGTCGAGCCCGATTCCTCCATGAGGAACGAATAGCCGGGCCGCGCCTTTTCGAGCTCGGCCTTCAGCGTGCGCTCGGACGCATGATCGGCGGTGGAGACGAAATCGCTCGGCCCCTTGACCGAGACCTGGAGATGTTCGACTTCGCCGAAATCGCGCACGAGCTGCTTGCCCGCTTTGCGCACCGCGCGCTCCATCACCGTATAGAGCGCTGACCTGTAGGCTTGGGGCACTGTGGTTTAGTCCTTGGCGCGCTCGACGTAGGCGCGCTCCTTGATGTTCACGACGACGCGTTCGCCGTTGGCGATGAAGGGCGGCACGCCGATCTTCACGCCGTTGTCCAGAATCGCGGGCTTGTAGGACGAAGCGGCCGTCTGGCCCTTCACCACCGCGTCAGCCTCGACGATCGTGCAGATCGTGGTGGTCGGCAATTCGACGCCGACGGGCGAGCCGTCGACGAATTCGACCGAGACGTCCATGTTGTCGGCCAGGAAATCGGCCTGCTCGCCGAACAGATCGCCGCCGACGATCATCTGGTCGTAGCTTTCCTTGTCCATCAGCGTGAACTGGTCGCCGTCGCGGAACAGGAACTGCATCACCTTTTCTTCGACGCGCAGCAGCTCGCAGGTCTCGTCCGACCGGAACTTCATGTTCGACTTGGTGCCGGTCTTGATGTCGCGAATTTCGATCTGGTTGAACGCGCCGCCCTTACCGGGCGACACGATATTGTGCTTGATGACGCGCCAAATGCGGCCGTCCACTTCGATGACGTTGCCCTGGCGGATGGCGCTGCCGATGATCTTCATGAGACGAAATCCCGAATCCCGAGAACGAAAGGGCGGCCCCGTCGGCCGCCCCGTAAAATCGCGCGGGAACCTAGCAGCCCGAGCCGCCCCTGGCAATCGAAGCGGCACGGGAAAACGAGCGTGTTTCGGAGATTGCGCTGTACTCCGTTTGGAAGTACAAATTTGCGCATGGAGATTTCGCGATGACCGGTTCCGCCGCCGCCAAAAACGATCGCTTGCAAGTCCGTCTCGACGCGCCGTCGAAACGTAAATTGCAGCGCGCCGCCGGCTATCGACACAAGACGGTCAGCCAGTTCGTACTCGCCAGCGCGCTGGAGGCGGCCGAGCGCACGATCCGCGAGAACGAAAGCAATCTTCTGTCGGCCGGCGATTGGCGCCGTTTCATGGACGCGCTGGATCAGCCGCCGACGCCGAATGCCGCTTTGCGCAAGGCGTTCGCGCGCTACGCCAAGGATATGGCGTGACCCGAGCGGGCGGCCGCTTCCGGGTCGTCCCGTTTGATCGCAAAGCGCATGAGCGTGCCGATTTCGACTGCGGCGCGCCGGAGCTCGACCTTTATATCCGCAATTTCGCCGCGCAAGATGCGGAGCGCGACTACGCGCGCGTTTTCGTCGCCGTCGAGCCGGATCGGCAGCGCGTCGAAGGCTATTACGCCATCAGCGCCACCAGCTTCGCGCGCGAAGGCTTGCCCGCCGACAAGACGCGCAAGTTGCCGCGCTATCCAGTGCCTGCGGCCTTGTTGGCGCGTTTGGCGGTTGATCGTCGCCGCCAAGGCGAGGGCTTGGGCGCCTTCATGTTGATTGACGCGTTGATGCGCATTCTGCGCGGCAATGAAGCGATTGCCGTCCATGCCGTCGCGGTCGATGCGCGCGACGACGAAGCGGCTGCGTTCTACGCCAAATTCGGATTTATCCGCTTCGTCGATTCGCCGCGCAGGTTGTTTCTCCCGACTGCGACGATCCGCAAACTCGTCGTGGAATGATCAGGCAGCTTTGATCGCCGCTTCGAACGCCGCGATGGCGGCTTCCGGCCCGCCTTCGTGATTCCACACCGCGCCGGCGACGGCGAGGAAATCCGCGCCGCCTGCGACCAAGGGCCCGCAATTCGTGGGCGTGATCCCGCCGATGGCCACGCACGGCACGGTCACGAAGCTCGCCCATGCCTCGATCAATTCGACACCGGCGTGGGATTTCGGCGCGGTCTTGGTCGTTGAGGGGAAGAATGCGCCGAAGGCGACGTAATCCGCACCCGCTTCGGCCGCGTCGAACGCCAGATCTTTCGAATCGTGGCAGGTCACGCCGACGATGCGATCGGCACCGACCAGCGCACGCGCCTCGGCATAGGGCGTGTCCTCTTGGCCGACATGCACGCCGTCGCAATCGTATTTGGCGGCGAGGTCGGGCCGGTCGTTGAGGATGAACGCGACGTCGTATTGATGCGCGACCGGCATCAGCTTTTCGATCACCGCACCGATCTTGGAATCGTCGGCGTCCTTCAGGCGAAGCTGAAGGCTGGCGACGATGCCGGATTTGGCGCCGGCGGCGAGCGTTTTGTCGAGGACGCGCGAAAACGCCGCCGGATCGAGATCCGGCGGCGTGATCAGATAAAGGCGCGATTTGAGTTTGGAGCGCGCCATGTCGCTCAGTCGTTGCTCTTGTAGATCGCGATGATCTTTTCGAGGAGTGCCAGCGCTTCCTCGCGCGGGCGCTGGAAGGCGTTGCGCCCGACGATCGAGCCGGATGCGCCGCCATCGCGCAGGCCCTTGATCTCCGCCAGCAGCGCTGCTTCGTCCTTCGCTTCGCCGCCCGAGAACACGACCAAGCGGCGGCCGTCGAACGCCGTTTGCATGATGTGGGCGATGCGCTTGTCGAGGGTCGAGCCGTCAATCTTGCGCGCTTCGTAGACCTTCTTGGCTTCTTCCTGCCACAGCACGGCGGTCGGCGGCTTCACCTTGATGATATGCGCGCCGGCGAGTGCGGCGAGATGGCAGGCATAGGCGCACACGTCGAACGCCGTTTCGCCGGCTTTGTCGAGCTTGCCGCCGCGCGGATAGCTCCACAGCACCACCGCGAGGCCGACGGACTTCGCTTCGGCGGTCAATTCGCGGATTTCCTCGATCATCTCGTATTGATCTTCGGAGCCCGGATAAATCGTGAAGCCGATCGCCGCGCAGCCCAGGCGCAGCGCGTCCTTGACCGAACCATGGACCGCTTGGTCCTTGTTGGTCGACAGCGAGTTCGCCGAGTTGCACTTCAGAATGGTCGGAATGGCGCCCGCGAACGTATCGGCACCCGCTTCGATCATGCCGAGCGGCGCGGCGTAGGCGTTGCAGCCCGCGTCAATCGCCAGCTGGAAATGGTAATGCGGATCATAGGCCGGCGGGTTGGGCGCGAAGGACCGCGCGGGGCCGTGCTCGAAACCCTGGTCGACCGGCAGGA
>JAIUNH010000343.1 GCA_020161965.1 Pseudomonadota bacterium | reverse complement strand
TGCATAAATCCGGCGGCAAATCCGGCACATTCGAGCAAGCATGATCCCGGTCGCGCAAGCGCAAGAACGAATCCTTTCGGCGCTGCGCGCGATCGGCGCGGAGACGATCGGCCTCGATGCGGCTTTGGGCCGCACGCTCGCCGAAGATGTTCGCGCGCGCTTGACCCAGCCGCCCGCCCCCGTTTCGGCGATGGACGGCTATGCCGTACGCGCCGCCGATATCGCCACACTGCCCGCATCGCTCAAGCGCATCGGCCAAGCGCCTGCCGGCCATCCGTTCGACGGCAAAGTCGGTGCGGGCGAATGCGTGCGCATCTTCACCGGCGGCGAAGTGCCCGAAGGGGCGGATACGATTCTCATCCAAGAAGACGCCGACGAAGCGGACGGCATCGTCCGCCCGAAGGAGAGCGTGAAACGCGGCACGTATGTTCGCCCCGCCGGGCTCGATTTCCGCGAAGGCGATGTGGTGCTGCGCGAAGGTCTGACGCTCGATCCGCGCCATATCGGATTGGCGGCCGCCTCCAACCATGCGTGGCTCAGCGTGCGCCGGCGTCCGCGCGTCGCCATTCTCGCGACCGGCGACGAAATCGTATTGCCGGGCACGTTGCCGAAAAAGGGCCAGATCGTTTCGTCGAACGGCCCGTCGCTCGCGGCCTTCGTTCGGCGTGCGGGTGGCGAACCCGTGCTATTGCCGATCGCACCCGACGATCCCGCGGCGTTGAAGGAACTCGCGCGCGGTGCGGCGGGTGCCGATCTTCTCGTCACGTCGGGCGGTGCCTCGGTCGGCGAACACGATCTCGTTCGCTCGGCGCTGGGCGAAGAAGGCCTGTCGCTCGATTTCTGGCAGATCGCGATGCGTCCCGGCAAACCGCTGATGTTCGGCACGCTCGGCGCGATCCCGTTGCTCGGCCTGCCCGGCAATCCGGTGTCGAGCCTCGTCTGCGCGCATCTGTTCCTCGGCCCCGCCATTGCCAAGCTGCTCGGCAAAGCCGATGTGCTGCCGCAACCCGTCGCCGCGAAACTCGGCCGCGATCTCGCCGCCAACGACCGGCGCGAGGATTATCTGCGTTCGACGCTGACGCGCGATGCGGCGGGCAATCTGATCGCGACACCGTTCGAAAAACAGGACAGCTCGATGATCTCGGTCCTCGCCCGGGCCGATGCTTTGGCGATCCGCCCGGCCGGTGCGCCTGCCGCCCAAAAAGGCGATTCCATTTCCGTTCTCCCTCTGGCCTGAATTCGCCACAGCTTTCCGGTTGTGGATAAGGCTTGACCCTGGGCGCGAACCGAACTAGAACATTCGCAGTCCGTTGCACCTCTGTTTTCGACATGTTGTCGGGCGGTGCAGCGGGACACCCCATCGGTGGCGCTTTTTAGTGCAGTCGTCCGGGTGCCCCGTCGGACCCCGATCAACCCCGCCTGCCCGGCGCTCCTGGGCGGGCCCGCGACGCGAGGGCGAACCATGCTGACGCGCAAACAATACGAATTGCTGCTGCTGATCAATCAGCGGCTGACCGAGATCGGCGTTCCGCCCTCGTTCGACGAGATGAAGGACGCGCTCGGCCTCAAGTCCAAGTCGGGCATCCATCGCCTGATCACGGGATTGGAAGAACGCGGCTTCATCCGCCGCCTGCCCCATCGTGCGCGCGCGTTGGAAGTCGTGCGCCTGCCCGACAATCTGGCGGCGCAAGGCGTCAAGCCCGCGTCCAACACCGCGATGCCGGCGGCCGAAGCCGCCGCCGCGCGCGGCTTCCGCCCGCAGATCATTCGCGGCGACGCCAAGATGCCGCTGGGCGGTGCTGCCGTCGCCAATGCGAACGAAGTGGTGAAGCTGCCGTTGTACGGGCGCATCGCCGCCGGTCTGCCGATCGAAGCGGTGCGCGATACGTCCAACGCCATCGACGTGCCGCCCTCGCTGCTGGGCAGGGGCGATCATTTCGCGCTGGAAGTCGCCGGCGATTCGATGATCGAAGCGGGCATTCTGGATGGCGATACGGTCATCATCCAAAAGGCCGAAGGCGCCGAAAACGGCCAGATCGTCGTGGCGCTGATCGACGAACAGGAAGTGACGCTGAAGCGCTTCCGCCGTCGCGGCGCTTCGATCGCGCTGGAACCGGCGAACAAGAACTACGAAACCCGCATCTTCGGGCCCGACCGCGTGCGCGTGCAGGGCAAGATGGTGGCGCTGGTGCGCAAGTTCGACAGCTAGCGCCGCAAACTCCTTAGCCTTTCCGATGGGCCGAAAAACCCTGGGGGAAACCCCGGGGTTTTTTGTTATTGGCGGCGAAATTCGGGCTCGCGGGTGCGTGGCGGCCAAACCCAAGGCCGCTGGCCCCGCGACTCGCGCACGGTTTCGATGCGCAACGCGCCATCCTTGATCCAGATCGCATGCGCGCCGTCGGCCAGCAGATCCATGCGGTCGATCGCGCGCCCGGTCATGCGCCGGCACGTGGCATAGAGGGCGACGGGTGCAATCGTCAGATCCGTATCGCGGCAGGCGATCGGCAAGGCGCGCGGCTGTCGCACCAGCGCCACCGTCGCCCCGTTCGCGCGATAGACGCAATGCGTGACCGCGCAATCGAGTCTGCCGTCGATCGACTTGCCGATGCGCGGCCAGGACTCGATGCCTTCGTCGAACTCGCCGTCGCGGCGCAGCCAGGTCTCGCGCGCGAAGCCGCCACCGCGCGGGCGCGACAGCATCAAACGCCCCGCCTCATCGCGCACCGCCATCAAACGCCCGTCGCCGGAGACGAGGATATGCGGCGGCTCGATCGTGCCGAGCGACAGCAAGCCCGCGATCACGGCGGGTGCGCCTGCCAGCCGCACGCTTCCCGTCCACAGACACAGCCACAATCCGCCGAACGCGGTCAGCGCCATGCCCCACAACGGCATCGCCGGAAATAGCGCCACGGCGCCGTCGAGGCCCGCGACCCAACGCGCGATATCGAGCAAACGATCCACACCCCAGCCCATCGGGATCAGCGCCCAGGATTCGAGACCGAAGGGAAACAACAATCCCGCGACGATCGCCCAGGGCATGATCCAGATGCCGGTGAGCGGCACGCCGAGGAAATTCGCAAGCAAGCCGAACGCGGCAAAGCGATTGAAATGGTAAAGCGCGAAAGGCGCGCTGGCGAAACCCGCGACGACCGATGTCATCGTGGCGCCCGCCACCCACACGAACACGCGCCGCGTCCAGCGCCGATCGGCGCGCCAGCGCTGGAACGTCGCGCGCGAGGCTTCCCACGCGGCGACGAGTGCCACGACCGCGCCGAACGACATTTGGAACGACGCGCTCAACAGGCTTTCGGGCCGAAAGGCGAGGATCGCGGCGGCGGCCCAGGCGACCAAGCGCAGCGTGATCGCCGTGCGATCGATCAACACGGCCAGCAGCACGATGCCGGTCATCAACCAAGATCGCGTCGTCGGCACGCTCGCCACCGCGAAGAACGTATAGAACGTGATCGCCGCCAAGGCCGCGACCGCCGCGATCTTCTTGGTGTCGGTGCCCAGCGCCACCGCCGGCACGCAAGCGAGCAGTAAGCGGATCGCGAAGAACACGATGCCCGCGACCATGCCGATATGCAGGCCCGAGATCGACAGGATGTGCTGCAAACCGGAATCGCGGAAGGCTTCGAGTGCCTCTTGCGGCACGGCGCCCTGCTCGCCCGCGATCAACGCAGCGGCAATGGGACCGGCGGGCGGCGGCAGTGTTTCCAAAATGCGGCGCGCGACCTCCGCCCGCCAACGCGCGAGCGTTTGCATCGGCATCGAAACGGGGGCGCGCGCGACGATGATTGGTGAATCGAGCGCGTAGCCCACACCGCCCAAACGTTCGAACCACGCTTGGCGCGTGAAGTCGAACGCGCCGGGCGCACTCGGCCCCGGCGGCGGCATCAAGAAGGCGCGCGCCACACGGATATCGTCGCCGGGCGCGAACGCGCCGAGCTTCGCGTCGATGCGCAAGCGAACGGTCTCCGGTGTGGCCGCCGGATCGAGACCGGCGATCGACAAGCGATCGAGCGTCACGCGCGTCCCTTCGGGGCGCAAAGCGATCTCGACCACACGGCCTTCGATCGCGACGGGGCCGATGCGCCGTTCGATCACCGGGGCGGCGACCTCTTGCGCGCGCCATTGCGCCAGCGCGAAACCCGAACTCGCCGCCAGCAACGCCGCCGCCAACACGCGAACCGATCCGACGTCGCGGCCAAGGATCAGGAAGGAAAGCGCCATCGCGGCAAAGGCCGGGGCGATCCAAAAATCCGGTTCCACCGGCAGCGCGAAATAAGCGCCCGTGCCGGTGCCAAACGCGACCGGCAGCCACAGCACCAGCCGACCGCGCATCGCCTCGCCGGTACGAACAACGAACCTCGCAAGCCCGTCCGTCCTTGCGGGCGGCGCAAGGGCGTCGGGCGGATCGAAACGATGCATGGGGCGGGGCCATGTGCTAGGCAGTGGCCGCGCCGGGCGGGTCCCGGCGGGCCATCTCGCCTATCTCAAGTTTTGGATTTAATACGGTTTTCATATGACCGACAACAAGATCGTCTGCCGCTTCGCCCCCTCGCCCACCGGCTATCTGCATATCGGGGGTGCACGGACGGCGTTGTTCAACTGGCTCTACGCCAAGCGTTTCGGCGGCACGTTCCGCCTGCGCATCGAGGATACGGACCGCGCGCGCTCCACGCCCGAAGCGACCGCCGCCATCCTCGACGGCATGAAATGGCTCGGCCTCGATTGGGACGGCGAAGTCGTGCATCAATTCGCGCGCATGGAT
>JAIUNH010000342.1 GCA_020161965.1 Pseudomonadota bacterium | reverse complement strand
TGATGATGATGCCGCCGGCCGTGGTGGCACTCCCGTTCAAGCTGATCTTCTTCGTGCTGGTCGATGGCTGGTACCTGATCGCGGGGTCGCTGGTGCAGTCCTTCGGCAGCGGCTAGGCAGCGGCGTTAGAAAAGCCGGTTACAATTCGTTGTATCGCTTGAACGCGGCGAATCGCGGGCGCAAGATTCGGATATCGAGTCGCCTGCGGCGATCGGGGTGCGTGTCGCCCCCGCGCCCGCCTTAACCGGCGACGAGGAGAAACCATGAAGAAGCTCGCAGTACTCGCCGCCGGTCTGATGATCGCCGTCGCTCTCGCCGTTCCCTATCAGGCCAAGGCCGCCGCGTTCGGCGCCCCCGCCGCCGCCAAGTCGGTCGCGTCGGACACGAACCTGACCCAGGACGTGGCGACCAAGAAGAAGGCGACCAAGAAGTCGGCTTCGAAGAAGAAGACCCCGGCCAAGAAGACGGCCGCCAAGAAGCCGACGACGCACCGCGCGTAACCTCGCGCGCCCGTTTCGGCGAAACGAAGGGGCCCGGCGGCGACGCCGGGCCCTTTTGATTTAGGGGGCGCTTTGATTCGGGAGCGGCCGGGACCTATATTCGGAAGGAAGCGAGGATCCCCCCATGTCCGATGACGACGGATTGATCGGCCAGATCAAACAGAAGCTGGTCGATTCCAAGCGCAAATGGTCGCAGGAAGGCCGGTTGCTGACCGGCAAAGCCGCCGACCCCGCCACGCGCCTGCCGCCCGGCCAGCGCGAGGTGAAGAATTGGCCCGTGCTCGATCTCGGCATCCAGCCCGACGTGACGACCGAGAATTGGCGCCTTGAAGTCGGCGGCCTGGTCGATTTCCCGCTGGTTTGGGATTGGCGGAAATTCATCGGCCACGCGCAGGAAGAATTCGTTTCCGACATCCATTGCGTGACCGCGTGGTCGCGTTACGACAATCGCTGGAAGGGCCTATCGACGCGCGCGCTGCTCGACATCGTGAAGCCGCGAAAGGAAGCGAAATTCGTCGTCCAGCACGGCTTCGACGGCTACACGACCAACGTGCCGCTGGAATACTTCGCCGACGATGACGTGCTGCTCGCCCATGAATGGGAAGGCCAGCCGATTTCGCGCGAACATGGCGGGCCGGTGCGCTTGGTGCTGCCCAAGCTCTATTTCTGGAAAAGCGCCAAGTGGATCTCGAAGCTCGAATTCGTCGCCGAGGACAAGGCGGGCTTCTGGGAAGTGCGCGGCTATCACATGCGCGGCGATCCGTGGACGGAGGAGCGCTATGGCTAAGCTCGGGCGGCGCCTGTTCGCTGGTTTCGCGTTCATCGCCGGCATGGCCGGCTATTACGGCTGGCGTCTGATCGGGCAGGTCGACGCGGCGCAGATTTCGGCCGGGGGACCGCGAACCAGCATGCGCGCGTGGGATATCGATTTCGTCTCGATCGAAGGCGACGCGTTGCCGCTGAAGAATTTCCAGGGCAAGGCGCTGCTGGTCGTCAACACGGCCAGCCTTTGCGGCTTCACGCCGCAGTATAAGGAGCTGGAAAAAATCTGGGCCGACTACAAGGACAAGGGCCTTGTCGTGATCGGCGTGCCGTCGAACGATTTCGGCGGGCAGGAGCCCGGCTCGGCGGCCGAGATCAAAGCCTTCTGCGAAAGCTACGACGTGTCGTTCCCGATCGCGGAGAAGGCGGCGACCAGGGGCGCCCAGCGCCATCCTTTCTTCGGTTGGGTGGCGACGGAATTGGGCGACGGCGCCTTGCCGCGCTGGAACTTCTTCAAATATCTCGTCGGGCGCGACGGCACGTTGCAGGGGGCTTGGCCGTCGACCGCGTCGCCGACGGGCGGTGAAATTCGCGCCGCGATCGAAAAGGCGCTCGCCGCGCGTGTCTGATTTCATCCTGACGTCGGATACGATCCAGATCAATCACGGCTCGTTCGGCGCCACGCCGATCCTCGTTCTCGACGCCGCCGATGCGTGGCGGCGCAAATTCGAAGCCGACCCCACGCATTTCATGCGCCGCTTGTGGGCGCCGTCGCTGGCCGAGGCGAAGGCGAAGCTCGCCGCGTTCCTCAATGCCGATATCGCGGGTTTGGCGTTCGTGATGAATGCGAGCGACGGTGCCAATGCCGTTCTGCGTTCGCTCGATTTCGCCGCCGGCGACGAAATCCTGGTGACGTCGCATGGCTATCGCGCGGTTTCCAAAACGGTCGAGCATGTCTGCCGGCGCACGGGTGCCACGGCCCGCATCGTCGATATTCCGTTCCCGCTGACCGGGCCCGACACGGTGGTCGACGCGATCGACGCTGCGATCACCGCGCGCACGCGCTTGCTCGTCGTCGATCACATCACCTCGCCCACCGCCGCGGTGTTTCCGGTCGCGGCGATCCAAACCCGCGCGCGCAAGCGCGGCGTGCCGGTGCTGATCGACGGCGCGCATGCGCCCGGTCAAGTGCCGCTCGACATCGCGGCATTGGCGCCCGATTTCTATATCGGCAATTGCCATAAATGGCTGTTCGCCGCGAAAGGGGCCGCGTTCCTCTACGCCGCCCCGCAATTCCGCGATCGCCTGCATCCGGGCACGATCTCGCACGGCTACGGCCAGGGCATGGCGGCCGAGTTCGACTGGGTGGGGACGCGCGACGTGGGTGCCTGGCTCAGCGTGCCCGACGGTATCGCCTATGGTGAAAATCTAGGTTGGGCGCAGCTACGCCAGCGCAACAACGATCTGGCCAGCGACGCGGCCAAGCTGTTGTCGCAGGTTTGGGGCACGCGGATCGGAACGCCGGACTCCATGCGGGCGCATATGGCCTGCGTGGAAATTCCGCTGACCGGCCCCGCCGACGAAGCCCGCGCCCAGAAACTCTGGTCGAAGCTTTACGACGCGCATCGCATTCAAATGCCGGTGATCGCCTTCGCGGGGGCTTTGTGGGCGCGACCGTCGGTGCAGATCTATAATCGCGCCGCCGATTACGAAGCTTTGGCGAAGGTCGATTGGCGCGCGCTTGACGCCTGACGGGCGCACGCGCCAAGTTCCTCCCTAATAATTGGGGAGAGGCCATGTCCGCCGAATATTTGCTTGCCATCGATCAGGGCACGACATCGACGCGCGCGTTGATTTTCGGCCTCAACGGCGCGCCGGTCGCGACCGCGCAAGTCGAGCTCAAGCAATATTTCCCGCAACCCGGCTGGATCGAGCACGACCCGGAGGAAATCTGGCAGGCCACGCTTGCGACCGTGCGCCAGGCGCTGGAAAACGCGCGTTTGTCGGCGGCGGATATTCTGGCCATCGGCATCACCAATCAGCGCGAAACGACCGTGGTGTGGGAACGCAGCACCGGCCGGCCGATCCACAAGGCGATCGTCTGGCAGGATCGGCGCACGGCCGATTGGTGCCGCAAGATGAAAGCCAAGATCGGCGACGCGGAACTGGGCAAGCGCACCGGCCTGTTGTTCGACGCGTATTTCTCCGGCTCCAAGATCGCGTGGATTCTCGACAACGTTGCCGGCACCAAAGCGGCGGCCAAGCGCGGCGAGCTTGCCTTCGGCACGATCGATACGTTTCTGTTGTGGCGCCTGACCGGCGGCAAGGTGCATGCGACCGACGCGACCAACGCGTCGCGCACGATGGTGTTCAACATCGCCAAGCAGGAATGGGACGGAACGCTACTTAAGGCGTTCGGCATTCCGGCGTCGCTGTTGCCGGAGGTAAAGGACTCGGCCGCCGATTTCGGCGCGACCTTGCCGGCGTTGTTCGGCGCTGCGATTCCCATTCGCGGGATCGCGGGCGACCAGCATGCCGCGACGGTCGGTCAGGCTTGCTTCAAGCCCGGCATGATCAAATCGACTTACGGCACGGGTTGCTTCGCGCTGGCCAATACGGGCGGCAAATTCGTGCGCTCGAAAAATCGGCTGCTCTCGACCATCGCCTATCGCATCGGCGGCAAGGCGACCTATGCGATCGAAGGCTCGGTCTTCATTTCGGGCGCCGTGATGCAATGGCTGCGCGATGGGCTCAAAGCCATTCCGCGCGCGGCGGATAGCGAGGCGATGGCGCGCGGCATCGAGAATACCGGCGGCGTTTATCTGGTACCCGCCTTCACCGGGTTGGGCGCGCCGTGGTGGGAGCCCGAGGCGCGCGGCGCGATATTGGGCCTGACCCGCGATTCGGGCATCGCACAGATCGTGCGCGCGGGCCTCGAATCGACCGTCTATCAAACCCGCGATCTGATGGCCGCGATGAAGGCGGATATGGGGGCGGGGGCGAAGCTCGCCGAAATCCGTGTCGATGGCGGCATGGTCGTCAACGACTGGGTCATGCAGTTCCTGGCCGACCAGCTGGGGCTTCGCGTCAACCGCCCGGCGGTGACCGAGACGACCGCCTGGGGTGCGGCCGCCCTGGCGGGCTTGGGGATCGGCGCCTATCGCGGGCTCGACGATATTGCCGCGCGCTGGCGGTCGGAACGACTGTTCCAGCCGGCGAAATCCCGCAAGGCGCATGACGCGCTTTATTCCGGCTGGCAGGACGCGGTCGCGCGGGTGCGCACCCAACCGGCGAAACACAAGGGCTTGGGGCGCGCGCGGGCCCGTGCTAAAACCGCGTCATAAAAGCTTCACGTTACCGCCTCGCGGCGGCAACGGGACGAAGCATAAAGGTCGCGGCGGACCCTTCACAGACTAATCCCCGCGCAAACAAGGAGAGGAAGAAACCCGATGTCTTTCGGTCGTAACGTTTCCCGTCTTGCCGCCGGCGCGCTGCTCGCCGGCACGGCCCTGA
>JAIUNH010000341.1 GCA_020161965.1 Pseudomonadota bacterium | reverse complement strand
CGCCCTCGGCCGCGAACCGTCGCGCCGTGGCGAAGCCGATGCCGCTCGCACCGCCGGTGACGAGGGCTGTGCGCCCCTTGAGATCGGGGAAGATCGCTTTGGGCGGCGTCGAAGGCGGTTTGTCAGACATATCTATCCCTTCACCGATCCGGCCGTCAGGCCCGCGATCAGCAAACGCTGGGCGCAGGCGACGAGGGCGACGACGGGGGCGATCTGCACCGTCACGCCCGCGAACAACACGCCCCAATCGGTGCCGTAGATCGCGTCCATCACTTCGCTGATGACCAATGGCGTGGTTTTCGCCGCGTTGGTCGTGAAGATCAGCGCGAACAGATATTCGTTCCAGGAGAAGACGAACACGAAGATGGCGCCGGCCAGCGTGCCTTGCACGGCCAGCGGCAGGATGACACGCCAAAGCGTCTGGAAGCGCGTGGCGCCGTCGACGAAGGCGGCCTCGTCCAATTCGCGCGGCACCTCGTCGATGAAGGTCTTCATGATCATCGTGAACAGCGACACCCAGAAGGCGGCGTAGAGCACGATCAACGTCGCGTGCGTATCGCTCATGCCCAGAAAATCGACGACCGGGAACAGCGGCAGCGTCACCACGATGGGCGGCAGCAGGCGGATCGCGATCATGTAGAAGGCGCTGGCGGCGAGCCAGGTGCCCGAGAAGCGAGAATAGGCGTAACCCGCCAGGAAGCTGACGGCGGATGCCAGCGCCGTGGCGCCGATCGACACGATCAGGCTGTTGCCCATCGTTTCGAAGAAGGCGGGCCACGAATTCCACAGCGAGACGTAATTCTCGAACGTCGGCGTGAACAGGAACTGCGGCGGATAGGCGAAAATATCGATCGGCTGTTTCAGCGACGACACGACGATGAACAGCACCGGTCCGACCGACCACAGCATGAATAGCGCCATGCCCGAGATCTTGGTGGCATGGGACAGGAGCTTAAGCATCGCCCTTCACCATGCGCTTGTGGATCTCGAACAAATAGATCGACGCGACGGCGAGCGAGCCGATCACCATCATCCAGCCGGTTGCCGAAGCGGCCCCGAAATCGGCGTAGCGGAAGGCGCCTTGGTAGAGATAGACGGCGAGCACTTCGGTGAGGCGCGCCGGGCCGCCTTTGGTCAGCAGCCAGATTTCCGAAAACATGCGGAAGGCGAAGACCAGACGGAAGATGAGCGTGATCAAGATCGCGGGGATCAGCAGCGGCAGCGTGACGCGCCAGAACATCTGCCACGATCCGGCCCCGTCGATGCGCGCGGCCTCGTACAGCGATTGCGGGATCGACAATACGCCCGCGTAAAGTAGCAGGAAGGTGAAGGGCAAATGATGCCAAACGCCGATCAGCGCCGCGACGGCTAGGCCTTGGCTGGGTGACGAACTCCAATTGAGCCCCAAGCCCAGATCGGCGAGCGTGCGCCCGATCAGGCCGAAATTGGGGTTGAGCAGGATCTTCCACACCAAGACGCCGACGACTTCGGACACGGCGTAGGGTACCAGGATCATCGCGAAGATCAGCGGCTTGAACGGGATCTTGCGCGCGAAGGCGAGGGCAAGGGCCAAGCCCAGCAGCAACTCGGCGTAGACGATGACGTTGACGACGACGAAGGTGTTCCACGCCGCGCGCCAGAAATAGGGATCGGTCAGGATCGTGCGGTAATTCTCGAACCCGACGAAGACCAGATCGGTGCCGTAGCTTGATTCGTTCAAGCTCAGCCAGAACACGTAAAGCGACGGCAGCGCGATCACCCCGAACAACAGCAGGTGCACGGGGGCGAGAAAAGGCAGGGCCGCGAAACGGTTCGTCATGTCTTCCTATAGCAAAGCGGCGGCGCCGGGTTGAGCGGCGCCGCCGTTTCCGTCAGCGCTTGATCAAGGCTTCGACGCGCCGGCGCATATCGGCCGCCGCGCGCTCGGGCGTCTTCAGGCCGATGACCGCGGCCTGCGATTCTTCCATAAACACGGTGCTGGCCTGCGCCGAGGCGTCGAAGGTCGAGGGCAATGTCGCCGCGTTGGCGATGGCGATCGCTTCTTCCTTCGTATAGGGCAGGTTTTGTTGCAGGCGCGAGTCCGAATACGCCGCCGGGCGCACCGGGCCGTTGCCGTTGAGCGCCGCGCGGATCGTGTTCGCCGGCGAGGAAAGCTCGCGCACGAAGCTCCAGGACAATTCCTTCTGCTGCGCGTTCTTCGGCACGGCGAAGGCCCAGATTTCGGTCATCGCGACGAAGCCGCCGCCCTTGGCGGGGATCGGCGCCACCTTGATCTGGCCGGGGTATTTCGAGCGGCGCGGATCGTTGTGCGAGGTGAACCGCGCGAAAGGATCGCACGACATCGCCGATTGGCCGAGCTGCATCGACGTGATGACCTCGTCAATCGACAGCGTGGCGTAGTTCGACGGCAGCACGCCTTCGCGGAACAGCTGGTTCATGGTCTTGAGACCTTCGACCATGCCCGGGCCGTCGGCCTTGACGTTGAGGTTGGCGTCGTAGATCTCCGCGCCGAAGGCCGAGAGCAGCGACAGCACCGCAAACGGGCCCGCACCGGCGGGCACCGACAAGCCGTTGACCTTCGTGCCGTCGGAACGGGTGAAGGTCAGTTTGCGCGCGTAATCGATGAATTGTTCGATGCTGGTCGGCGCGCCCGAAAGCCCGCGTTCGGCCAGCAGCGCCTCGTTGTAATGCATGCCGGTCGTCGCGTGACGATAGGGTACCGCGAACAGATTGCCGTCGATGCGCACGGCGTCGAGCAGCTTGGACGGAATGCCGCCGAATTCGGCGATGCCCGCGCGCTGTTGCCAGGGATCGAGCGGCTCCAACAGGCGGCTCAAACGCGGCGTGGCGTATTTGTTGATGATCAGCGCCACGTCGATCGACGATTGGCGCAAAGCGAGTTCGCGCTGCAGGCGATCATGGATCGGATCGATATCGGCGGTGATCCAGTTGAGCTTCACGCCGTTCTGCGCCGCCCATTCGCCGGCGATATCGCCGCCCGTGGTGCCCGCGACGGCGCCGCGCGCGACATTCTCATGCACCTTATGCGACAGGATCGTCAGCGTGCGTTCCTGTGCGATCGCCGGGGCGGCAAGAAGCCCGATCCCCGCCGCCGTGGTCGCCAATGCTTGGCGGCGCGTCATGATGGTTTTCGACATGTCGTATCCTCCCATTCCTTCTGGTCCTTGGGGCCGGTTCATTCCTTCAAAGCGAGATAGACGACGAGTTTGACCGGGCGCTCGTTGCCCGAGATTTTGGCGTTGAGACGCAGCCAATTGCCGAAATCCTTGCGCAGGAACGTCGCGAGCGGTGGGGCCGGGATCGTGAGTTCGACCGGGGCCGTCTCGTCGGCGACCCAGACGATGCCGTCCGGCGATAATTCTGTCTGGAAGGCGATGCGAGTCGCCCTGCCGCCATTGTCGAGTACGCGCACGAACCAGCGCGCTTCCGACGCCCAGCCGGTTTCGTAAGGATCGGTTTGGAAATCGCCGTCGAAGGAATTGCCCTGTTCGAGGACGGCGGTGAAGAAGCGTCGCATCGCGTTCATGTGTTTTACCAATCCACCGAGGCGACGACCGAGTCGACCCACAGGAAGTTACGCACCTCGCTATGCGTGCGCACGTCGAGGCAGAAATTCAGCAATCGCTCGCAGCCCCAATAGGGATGGTCGTAGAGCGGCACGGGCAGGTCGCGCAGATCCATCGTCAGATCATTGACCTGCAGTTCGGTGTTGCGGCGGCGTTCGGTGTCGAACACCCAGCGCAGATAATGCCAATTCGATTTGGTCGGAATCTCGTTGTAGCAAAGCGGCTGATGGCCGTTGGGGACGGGCTTCCAATCGTCAGGATGGCAGACGTGATAGTCGTCCGGCGACTTGGCCATGCCGGTGCGTTCCATCATCGTCGTGGGCTGCACCGAGGTTTTGTAGAACCAGCTTTGGACGAGCTTGCCGGTGTGGTCGGCGTTCACGTAGCGCAGCGCGCAGTGGTAGCGCTCGCCTTTTTCGCCTTCGCCCACGTCGTTGCTAAGCGTGAACGAGCCGAACTGCGCGGCCGACGGATGGAAATTGCCGTCCCAAGCGCGCTCACCGGCTTCGGGCTGGTTGAACACCGTCTCGGCCTTGAAGGTGAAGTACATCTCGAATTGCACCAGACCGCGCTTCACATAGGTGAAGCGTTTGATCGCCTGGCTCATGTGATTGAGCTTGGCGCGCGTGGCGAGCTTCAGCGCATAGGTGCCGTCGATCGAGCCGTGCGTGCCGGTATCGAAGAAGGTGAGGGATGAAAGCTGCGGCGGGCGCAAATCGCGCGCGCGGGCGCGTAGATTGTCGAGA
Organism: Pseudomonadota bacterium; assembly: GCA_020161965.1. Lineage (GTDB taxonomy): Bacteria > Pseudomonadota > Alphaproteobacteria > CACIAM-22H2 > CACIAM-22H2 > Tagaea. The sequence goes on along the minus strand of JAIUNH010000341.1, from coordinate 452 downwards.
TTGTTGTCGTGATTGCCCGACAACTCGGCCCAGCCGTTGGAGCCGGTGTCGAAATCGTTGACGAACAGGATGCGGTCCAGCGGATTGAAGCGGCTCAACGCCGGGTCGCTGGCGCGCATCGCCCGCACCAACTGGCTGGCCGTCAGATCTGATTTCGCGATGGCGGTCACGCGTGTTCCTCCGAAATGCAAGCGCTTGCACAAATTTTGCGTGAAATGCCATGGCGTGGCCCGAAGGTCAAGCGCGTTGTTCGGTGGCGGGAAGGGGCCAGGGGCGATTAATATCGCGAAACAAGAGGTAGACGGACCCGATGCCCCAGGCGCGCGTCAGAGCGAAAAACTATAAAATGGAGGACGTCGCGCGCGCGGCGAATGTCTCCATTTCCACGGTGTCGCGCGCTTTCAGCCAGCCCGATCGCGTCGATCCCGAAACGCGCGAATCGATCTTCGCCG
>JAIUNH010000340.1 GCA_020161965.1 Pseudomonadota bacterium | reverse complement strand
ACGCTGGGGCGGGAGGGAAAGCATGATGGTTTCCCCCAAGCCGATGCGGCTGATCGATCGCCTGCCGGAGGTTCGCGGCGGTTATCGCGAAAACGCGAGCCTTGCGGCGACGACGTGGTTCCGCGTCGGCGGCCCCGCCGAAGTGCTGTTCCGCCCGGCCGATCGCGACGATCTGGCCGCGTTCCTCGCCGCCAAGCCCGACGACGTGCCGGTCACGGTGCTGGGCGTGGGCTCGAATCTTTTGGTGCGCGACGGCGGCATCCCCGGCGTCACGATCCGCTTGGGCAAAGGCTTCGCCGATATCGCGCGCGATGGGAATATCGTGAAGGCCGGTGCGGCCGCACTCGACGTGAACGTCGCCAACGCGGCGCGCGATTGGGGTTTGGGCGGGCTCGAATTCCTGGTCGGCGTGCCCGGCACAATGGGCGGTGCCTTGCGCATGAACGCGGGCGCCTATGGCAAGGAAATGAAGGATGTGGTGCTGGCCGCCGAAGCGATCGACGCGAGCGGCACGTTGCATTACGCGACCAACGGCGCTTTGTGCTTCGAATACCGGTCGAGCTGCATGCCCGCCGACTGGATCTTCATCGGCGCGGAGTTGAAGGCCGCGCCCGACGATATCGCCGCCATCGCCGCGCGCATGACCGATATCCAAGCCAAGCGCGAAGCCTCGCAGCCCGTACGCACGCGCACCGGCGGCTCGACCTTCGCCAACCCGCCGGGTGCGAAAGCCTGGGAATTGATCGACGCGGCCGGCTGCCGGGGTTTGACGCGCGGTGGTGCCAAAGTCAGCGAGAAGCACTGCAACTTCCTGATCAACGACGGCGAAGCGACCGCCGCCGATCTGGAGGATTTGGGCGATGACGTCCGTGCGCGCGTATTCGCGAAATTCGGCGTCGATCTGCATTGGGAGATCAAGCGCGTGGGGGTGCGGGCATGAAGAAAGTCCTGCTCCTCAAAGGCGGCTTGTCGACCGAGCGCGAAGTAAGCCTGTCCTCGGGCCACGAATGCGCCAAGGCGTTGCGCACAAAGGGCTACGACGTGGTCGAACATGATCTCGTCTCGCTCGACGGTTTGACGGCGGCACTCGCCGACAAGCCCGACGTGGTGTTCAACGCGCTGCATGGCCGCTGGGCCGAAGACGGCACGATCCAAGGCGTGCTCGATCTTGCGCGCGTGCCCTATACGCATTCGGGGCTGCTCGCCTCGGCTTTGGCGATGGACAAGCCCGTCGCGCGCGCCGTGTTCAAGGGCCGCGATCTGCCGATCGCCGAGGGCGGCGTGTTCAAGCGCGCCGACGTGCTGGCGGGCCGCGCCATCGCCTTGCCTTTCGTGATGAAGCCCGCGAACGAAGGCTCGTCCGTCGGCGTGAAGATCGTTTTGGAGAAATCCGATCTCGAAGCACTCGCGCGCGAGCCCTGGCCGTTCGACGAGGAAGTTTTGGTCGAGACCTATATTCCCGGCCGCGAATTGACGGTCGCGGTGATGGGCTTCAACGGCGAAGCGAAGGCGCTCGGCGTGCTGGAAATCCGCCCGAATAACGGCTTCTACGACTACACGGCCAAATACACCGACGGCAAAGCCATCCATCTGTGCCCCGCGCCCATCGACCGCGTCGCCTATGACGAGGCGATGCGCGTGGCGCTGGAAGCGCATCGCGCCTTGGGCTGCCGTGGCGTGAGCCGTGCCGATATCCGTTACGACGACACGCGCGGCGAACCCGGCCGCGTCGTGCTGCTCGAAGTCAACACCCAGCCCGGCATGACGCCGCTGTCGCTCGTGCCCGAAATCGCGGCGGCGTCGGGGATCGCTTTCCCCGAGCTTTGCGCCTGGCTGGTCGAACACGCGACGCATGACGGGCCGAAAGGGAGGGCCGCCTGATGTTCGGCCAAACGAAACGCAATACCCGTAAGCCCGCGCGCCGCACCGGCTGGCGCCGTATCCTCGGCTGGCGCCCGTCGGCGTCGTCCGCGAAGATCATGACCGCGATCGGTCTGGCCGCCGTGATCGGCGGCGGCAGCTTGTACGCTTGGCGCAGCGGCGGCGCCGATCGCCTGGACGACATGGCGCTGGATATGCGTCGCGGCACGTTGGCCGCGACCGCGCGCGCCGGCTTGCAAGTGACCGAGGTTTTGGTCGAAGGGCGCGAGCGCACCAATTCGCGCGACGTGCTGGCGGTGCTGGATGCGCGCCGGGGTGCACCGATCCTGACCTTCGATCCGCATCAGGCGAAAGCCGAACTCGAAACCCTGCCCTGGGTGCGCCGCGCGATCGTCGAACGGCGCTTGCCCGACACGATCCATGTGCGCCTGGAAGAACGCGTTCCCATGGCGCTGTGGCAGCGCGGCGGGCGCTTCGCGGTGATCGACCAGGACGCCAAGGAGATCCCCGGCGTCGATCCCGGCAATTTCGCCAAGCTGCTGATCGTCGTGGGCGACGACGCGCCCGAACATGCCGGCGGCTTGATCGCGTTGCTCGACACCGAGCCCGCGTTGCGCGGCCGTGTATCGGCGGCCGTGCGCGTCGGCGGGCGGCGCTGGAATTTGAATCTCGACAACGGCGTGGTCGTGAACCTGCCCGAAGCGAATGCGGGTGCGGCCTATGAACGCCTCGCCGAGCTCGAACGCAACAACGGCTTGGTCGAGCGCGATCTCGTCTCCGTCGATCTGCGTTTGCCCGACCGCCTGATCCTGCGCGCGAAGGACGCGGCGCCGTCGACCACGCCGGTCAACGCGCCCGCCCAACGCCGCAACAACCGGCCGACCTAGGAGCCCTTCGTCCACCATGTCGAAGAAAAAACGCGCCCGCCGGAACGGAACGATCGCCGCCCTCGACCTCGGCTCGACCAAGGTCGCCTGCTTCGTCGCGAAGGCGGACGGCGAAGGCCCGCCGCGCGTCGTGGGCATCGGGCATCAGATCAGCCGCGGCGTGCGCGGCGGTACGATCGTCGATCTCGAAGAAGCCGAGGATTCGATCCTGTCGGCGGTGTCGGCGGCCGAACAGATGGCCGGCGAAACGCTGAAAAGCGTGATCGTCAATCTGGTCGGCGGCGCGCCGGTATCGCGCACCTTCGGCGTCGAGGTGGCGCTGAACGGGCACGAGATCGGCGATGCGGATCTGCGCCGCGTGATCGAACAGGCACGCCAGACCCAAACCGCCACCGACAAGCGGATCATCCATCAGTTTCCCGTCGGCTTCACGATCGACGGCAGCCGCGGCATTCGCGACCCGCGCGGCATGTGCGGCGAACGCCTGGGCGTGAACATGCACATGGTGGGTGCCTCCAGCGCCGCCGTGCGCAATCTCGAAACCGCCGTGGCGCGCTGCCATTTGGAAATCGAAGAACCCATCGTCCCGGCTTACGCCGCCGGGCTTGCCTGCTTGGTGCAGGACGAGAAGGACCTCGGCGCTTGCGTCATCGACATGGGTGGGGGCACCACGTCCTTCGCCGTGTTCTTCGACGGGCATTGCGTGTTCGTCGATCAGATCAACGTGGGCGGCGGGCATGTCACCAACGACATCGCGCGCGGATTGTCCACGCCGCTGGCGCATGCCGAGCGGATGAAGACGCTGCATGGCTCGTGCATCCATTCGGCCAACGACGAGCGCGAGCTGGTCGATGTACCCCTGGTCGGCGAAGAAGAGCAGACCCAGGCGAACCATGTGCCGAAATCGATCCTAACCGGGATCGTCGCACCGCGCCTGGAGGAAACCTTCGAACTGGTGCGCTCGCGCCTCGAAGCCTCGGGCTTCGACAAGATCGCGGGACGGCGCGTGGTGCTGACCGGCGGGGCTTCGCAGCTTCAAGGAACGCGCGAACTCGCCGCCATGATTCTCGACAAGCAGGTGCGCATGGGCAAGCCCACGCATCTCGCGGGCCTCGCCGATCAAACCGGCGGCCCCGCTTTCGCGGCGTGTGCGGGCTTGATCCTGCACGCGCATCAGAAAGGAACCGAATCCCTGCGTCCCGAAACCGCGGCTGCACCGACCGCGGGCGTCTTCGGGGGCTTGAGAATGTGGCTGAGGGACAACCTGTGACGGGAAGGGACCCAATGCCGCAACGACAATACAGCACCCGTCTACCCGCGCGCGGGCCAGGCATGGATCGGACCGGCCGCCGGCGCGTTACGAACTGAACCCAAGGAGATCGGAGAAGCAAAATGGCAATCACTCTCGCATCGAACCAGCCCGCCGAGCTCAAGCCGCGCATCACGGTCGTGGGCGTGGGCGGGGCCGGCGGCAACGCCGTCAACAACATGATCCGCGCCAAGCTCGAAGGCGTGGAATTCGTCGTCGCCAACACCGACGCGCAAGCCCTGGCGCAATCGCTCGCCGAGCGTCGCTTGCAGCTGGGCGTGGGCGTGACGCAAGGCCTGGGTGCGGGTTCGCGCCCCGATGTGGGCCGCGTCGCGGCGGAAGAATCCATGCAGGAACTGCTGGAGCATGTGCAGGGTTCGCACATGGTGTTCGTCGCCGCCGGTATGGGCGGCGGCACGGGTACCGGTGCCGCCCCGGTCATCGCCCGCGCCTGCCGTGAAGCGGGCATGCTGACCGTCGGCGTCATCACCAAGCCCTTCCACTTCGAAGGCCAGCACCGCATGAAGCTGGCCGAAGCGGGGATCGAGGAGCTTCAGCAGAACGTCGATACGCTGATCATCATCCCGAACCAGAACCTGTTCCGCGTCGCCAACGAGCGCACGACCTTCGCCGACGCCTTCAAGATGGCGGACGACGTGCTGTACTCGGGCGTGCGCGGCGTGACCGACCTCATGGTCATGCCGGGCCTCATCAATCTCGACTT
>JAIUNH010000339.1 GCA_020161965.1 Pseudomonadota bacterium | reverse complement strand
CGGCTTCGGTGATGATCAAAGGCGGACAGACCGCCACGCGATTGTCGAACAAGGGCCGCACGATCAAACCGGCGTTTTCGCACGCCTTGCCGACCAGAGCGGCGGCGGGTTGACCGGGCTCGAAGAATGTCTTCGACGCCTTGTCCTTCACCAATTGCAGCCCGCCGATCAGGCCCATGCCCTGAACCTCGCCGACCAGGCGATGCGATTCGAACGCTTTGAGACCCGCTTGCAGCCGGGGTCCGACCTTGCGGACATGGCCGACGATGTCGCGCTCGGCGTAGATCTTCAGCGTTTCGATGGCGACGGCGGCGGGGACGGGATGCGCCGTATAGGTATAGCCGTGGCCGAACGTGCCGATCTTCTCGGATTGTTGGACCATCAATTCCCAGACGGGCTCCGAGATCATCACCGCCGAAATCGGCAGATAGGCCGACGACAGCGCTTTCGCGCAGGTGATGATGTCGGGCTGCACATCGAAGCTTTGCGTGCCCCACATATTGCCCGTGCGCCCGAAGCCGCAGATCACTTCGTCCGCGACCAGCAGGATGTCGTATTTTTTCAGCACCGCTTGGATCTTGGGGAAGTAACCCTTGGGCGGCACGATCACGCCGCCCGCACCCATGATCGGCTCGGCGAACATCGCGGCGATCGTCTCGGGATCTTCGGCCAGGATCAGCTTTTCCAGATCGTCGGCGAGGCGCGTGGCGAACGCGTCTTCGCTATCGCCCGGCAGCGCGTGCTTATAGTGATGCGGCGTTTGCGCGTAGGCGACGGGGAAGATCGGCAGATCGAAATCGCGCTGATTGGCGGGCAAGCGCGTCAACGAGGCCGACGCGATGGTGACGCCGTGATAGGCCTTGTCGCGCGACAGGATTTTTTTCTTGTTCGGTTTGCCGCGCGCGTTCGACACATACCAAACGAGCTTGATCGCCGTGTCGTTGGCTTCGGAGCCGGAGCCCGCGAACAGCACTTTCGACATCGGGACGGGGCTGATCTCCTTCAGCATTTCGGCCAGCACGATGCCCGGCTCGTGCGATTTACCGGCGAAAATATGGTAATAGGGCAAGTCGCGCATTTGCTTGGCGGCGGCATCGGCCAAGCGCTTATCGTCGAAGCCCAGCGACGCGCACCACAAGCCCGCCATGCCTTCCAGATATTCCTTGCCGGTATCGTCGGCCACGAACACACCGCGCCCCTTCGCCATCACCAGCGGGCCATCCGTTTGGAAGGCACGCAGATTGGTGTAGGGGTGGACGAGGGCGGCGATATCGCGCGCAGCCAGCGAGTTGCCGCGCGGGCGTTGATCGTTCATCAGACAAGGCTCCCGAATAGGGGGAAAGTTTAGCGCAAGACACCGGGCTTTGTCGCGCGTTCCGGGGACGTTCGCAGCGTCTTAAGGTTAACGCCATGCGGCACGTGGTCGCGCACCAAGATCGGTTTCCTTTCTTTGAGGGACGCGCTAACAAATGTGCATTCGGGCTGCGGTCCGGTTGTGGGACAAAAATCTGGCAAGGAAGTTGCCAGCCACGCCGGGCTTGCGATCCGGACGCTTCCGGGAGCCCCCGATCCCCGGACGCCGGCTGAACAGGACGGCGTCCACAACTGAGGAGACCGAAATGGCCAATAAACTGGGCCGTATGGCCCGTCTCGCGTTCGCCGCGGGCGCCGTCGCATTGTTGAGTGCGGCCGCCGCCACGACCGTCGATGCGCGTCCCTTCCGCATGTCCGTGTCGGGTGACGCGAACACGATGGATCCGCATTCGCAGAACGCCGGCAACGTGACGCTGCTGCTGCGCCAGATTTACGAACCGCTGGTGTTCCGCGGCAAGAAACTGGAAATCGAACCGGGCCTCGCCGCGTCGTGGCAGCAGCTGGAGCCGACGCGCTGGCGCTTCACGCTGCGCCCGAACGTCAAATTCTCGAACGGCAACGCGTTCAACGCGGACGACGTCGTCTATTCGATCCAGCGTTCGCTGCACGAATTTTCGCAATACGGCATCTTCACCGACACGATCGGCGAAGCGGTCAAGGTCAACGACCTGACCGTCGATATCATCACCAAGATCCCGGATCCCGTGCTGATCGACAAGCTGACCCAGGTCTACATGATGGATCTGGAATGGTCGCAGGCGAACAACGCCATGCGTCCGCAGAACGTGCGCGGCCGCGAGGAATCGTTCACGGGGCGCAACGCCATGGGGACGGGTCCGTTCGTCGTGCGCAGCCGCGAGCCGGATGTGCGCACGGTGTTGGCGCAGAACCCGACCTGGTGGAACAACGCCGCGCGCGAATCCAACGTGACGGAAATCGTGTTCCAGCCGATCGCTTCGGCCGCGACGCGCACCGCCGCCCTTCGTTCGGGCGAGATCGACTTCATCCTCGATCCGCCGGTGCAGGACGTGCCGCAATTGCAGAACGCCCAGGGCCTCAAGGTCGTGATCGGCCCCGAAGTGCGCACGATCTTCATGGCGTTCGACACCAGCCGCGACGAATTGCTCTATTCGTCGGTGAAGGGCCGCAACCCCTTCAAGGATATCCGCGTGCGCACGGCGATGTATCAAGCGATCAACATCGACGCGATCCACACGCGCGTGATGCGCGGTCAGTCGGTCAACACGGGCGAGCTCTACCCCGACGCGGTCAACGGCTATTCGAAGGCCGACGACAAGCGCTACCCGTTCGACCTGAACGCGGCGCGCCGCTTGATGCGCGAAGCGGGCTACGCCAACGGGTTCGAAGTCACGCTCGACTGCCCGAACAACCGCTACATCAACGACGAAGCGATCTGCCAGGCGCTGGTCGCGATGTGGTCGCAAATCGGCATCAAGGCGAATCTCCTCGCCCAGCCGCTCGCGACCTACTTCCCCAAGGTGCAGCGCGACGACACGTCGCTCTATTTGCTGGGCTGGGGCGTGCCGACCTATGACGCGCTCTATTCGTTGCAGGCGCTGCTGCGCACCAAGGACGGCCAGCCGGGCAACGGCACCTGGAACCACGGCCGCTTCTCGGATCCGGATTTCGATGCGCTGATCGACAAGATCAAGCTCGAAGTCAACGCGGATGCGCGTCGCGCGCTGATCGCGCAGGTCAACAAGCTCTATCACGACCGCATCCCGCATATCCCGCTGCACCACCAGGTGATCCCCTGGGCGATGCGTTCGAACATCGACGTCGTGCATCGCGCGGATAACCAGCTCGAAGTGAAGTGGGTGAAGGTCAACTGAGCCTTCGTCCGAAACCCCGGCGGCGATCCCGCCGCCGGGGAATTCGAGCGCCAGCGCAAACATCATGATCGCTTTCGTCATCCGCCGATTGCTCCAGGCCGTGCTCGTCATGCTGGCCGTCGGCTTCGTCGGCTTCTCGCTGTTCGCCTATGTCGGCGATCCCGTCTCCATCATGCTGGGGCAGGATTACACGCAGGAAGCCCGCCAGCGCCTGATCCACGACCTCGGTCTCGATCAGCCCTTCTTCATCCAATACGCGCGCTTCGTCGTGGGTGCCGCACAGGGCGAGTTCGGCATCTCGTATCGTCTCGCGCGCCCCGTATCGGAATTGCTGCTCGAACGCCTGCCCGCGACGCTGGAGCTTTCCTTCTGCGCGGCCGTGCTCGCACTCGCCGCCGGCGTGCCGCTCGGCGTCTATTGCGGCCTCAACCGCGACGGCTGGCTCGCGCGCTTGCTGCTCAGCGTATCGCTGATCGGCGTGTCGCTGCCGACCTTCCTGATCGGCATTCTGCTGATCCTGTTCTTCTCGGTCATCCTGGGCTGGCTGCCGTCCTTCGGGCGCGGCGATGTCGTCCAGCTTGGCGGCTGGTCCACGGGCTTCCTGACGCCGACGGGTTTGCGCGCGCTGATCCTGCCCTCGATCACGCTCGCCTTGTTCCAGCTCACCCTCATCATGCGTCTCGTGCGCTCGGAAATGCTGGAAGTGCTGCGCACCGACTACATCAAATTTGCGCGCGCGCGCGGGCTTCGCAATCGCGCGGTCAATTTCGGCCACGCGCTGAAGAACACGCTCGTCCCCGTTATCACGATCACCGGCTTGCAGCTGGGCGGCATCATCGCCTTCGCGATCGTGACCGAGACGGTGTTCCAATGGCCCGGCATGGGCTTCCTGTTCATCCAGTCGGTCCAGGCCGCCGACGTGCCGGTGATGGCCGCGTATCTTATGCTGATCGCGTTCTTCTTCGTGCTGATCAATCTGGTCGTCGATCTGCTGTACTACCTTGTCGATCCGCGCTTGCGCATCGACAAGGGTGCGGCCGGCGGTCACGGCGGACATTGAGGGGAATGGCAATGGACCTCGTCCGCCGCGCGCTCGACTCCGATATTTTCTACAGCTTCCGCCGCTCGCCCGTGGTGGTGATCGCCGCCATCGTCACCGTCGCATTCTTCGCCGGGGCCGTGTTCGCCCCGCTGATCGCCCCGCAAAACCCGTTCGATCTGCGCCAGCTCAATTTGATGGATGCGTCGTTGCCGCCGATGTGGCTGCCCGACGGCATGCCCGAATATCCGCTGGGCACCGACACGCAAGGCCGCGACGTGTTCTCGACCATTTTGTTCGGGTCGCGCGTATCGCTGCTGGTCGGCTTCCTGTCGGTCGTGTTCGCGATGGTGCTGGGTGTGGGGCTCGGCCTCGTCGCCGGCTATATGGGCGGCACGGTCGATGCGATCATCATGCGCGTCGCCGATGTGCAGCTTTCGTTTCCGGCGATCTTGATCGCGCTGCTGATCGACGGTGTCGCGCGCATCGTCATCCCGCGCGAATTGCATCACGAAATCGCGATCTACGTCTTGATTCTCGCCATCGGATTCTCGGGCTGGGTGCAA
>JAIUNH010000338.1 GCA_020161965.1 Pseudomonadota bacterium | reverse complement strand
CGACCTTCGGGCTGATTGCGCATATCGTGACGCGCTATCACGAGACGCATCGGCGGGAGTTTCCCGAATTGATCGCGTTGGCGCGCCGCGTCGAGCGCGTCCATGCCGATCATGCGGATGTTCCCGCCGGCCTCGCGGATCTGCTGACGACGATGGAACACGAGCTTGGCGAGCACATGGCGAAGGAGGAAGGCGTTCTATTCCCGATGATGCGGACGGGCGGCAATCCGATGATCGGCATGCCGATTTCGGTGATGCGCGCGGAGCACGACGCGCATGGCGCACAGCTGCGCGAGTTAGCGCGGCTGACGGGCGATCACGTGCCGCCGGAGGGCGCGTGCAACTCCTGGCGCGCGCTTTATACCGGGACGCGCAAGCTCGAGACCGATTTGATGGAGCATATCCATCTGGAGAACAATGTGTTGTTCGCGCGCTTCGGAGCGTGAGCATGACGCCGCTGGTGCCGATCGGAATCGTGACGTGTTCGGATCGCGCGTCGGCGGGGATATATCGGGACGAGGGCGGTCCGGCGATCGAAGCCTATATCGGACGCGTTCTCGTTTCGCCGTGGACGCCCCATCGAGTCCTTATCCCCGACGATCGGGAGACGATCGGTCGGACGCTGAGCGGTCTCGTCGACGATGTCGGCTGCGCCTTGGTATTTACGACGGGCGGGACGGGGCCGTCGCCGCGCGACGTGACGCCGGAGGCGACGGCTGACATTTGCGACAGGCTTCTGCCTGGGTTCGGCGAAGCGATGCGCCTGGCGAGTTTGGCCGAAGTACCGACGGCGATATTGTCGAGGCAGATCGCAGGACTGCGTAGAGCGGCGTTGATCGTCAATCTGCCGGGACGGCCGGCGGCAATCGCCACCTGCCTGAATGCCGTCTTCTCGGCGATCCCGTACTGCATCGAACTCGCGGGCGGACCATCGATCGCGACCGATCCAACGCAGTGCCGGGCATTCCGGCCGGGCGGCGGTTAAAGCAGTGGGCGGATTGCAAGCCGATTACGCGATTTTTTTATGTTTGGGGCGCCGCCGGCCCAAGTGAATCCGAACGAACGACATCGATGCTGGCGCGGAGGCTGAATCGGAATAGTGTTCGCGGTCGCGGCTTGCTTCTCGCTTTTGCGGAGGAACCGCCCAAACGTCGAGCGTTCATTGCGGAAAATCGGACGATCTCATTTTCCACAAAAGCCTCAAAATGCCTCGATGCGTCGGAAATCAGCATTGAGATAACTGAATTTCATGCAGTCGGGGTGTTGTGGGTTCGAATCCCGCCGCGCCGGCTATCACGTGAAAAACGAAGAAGCCCGCCCTGGGAAACCAGCGGCGGGCTTCGACCTCTATGAGAACGCCTTACGGCGTCATTGGCTGCGGATCGCGGCTGCCCACAATCCGGCGATTGCCGCCATGTCGGCGGGGCCAAGATCCACCTCGACGCGATCCAGTTTTCCAGCAAAGCGGAACGGCGCTTCGTAGCGCGGCGAAACGGGCGAGGGCGTGTTGAGTCCGCATTGAGAGGGCAACACGCCGAACCCGGCAGGGAAGGCCTGCGGTAACTTCGCTTGGGTGACGACGCCGCCGTCGATAGTCAGGTCGAGCGACGCTTCCTTGCCGTTCATCGTCAACGCGCAGCCGAAGACATGCGCGCCAGCCGGTAGCCCGGCCTTCGTCTCGACCGTCGTGCGCCGTCCGGCGAGGTTGTATTCGAACACCAGCTTGTCGTCGTGGACGAACAGCGAGAATCCCGCCGCGCGTCGCCCATAGGCGAACAACACGCCTTCCTCGCCTTTCGCGCGCGCTTCGACATGCGCGGCGATCTTGAACGGCCGCATCGAGAAATTCGGGCCCGTCACCGGCGTCATCAAGCGGCCGCCGGGATAAAGCACGAAACGGCTGCGCCCGCTGGTTTCCGGATCGCGCGCGAAGGCACGCGCCTGGGCACGGTCGTCGAGTGGCGTGACGTTGTAGGCTTCCGCCTCGCGCCACCACAACTCGATCATCTCCTTCAGGCGTGCGGGCTCCTTCGCGGCGAGATCGACCGTTTCCGAATAATCGTTGCGGACGTCGTAGAGTTCCCACTTGTCGTTCTCGTAGGGCTCGCCGGAGCGGTGATTGGTCACGGCTTTCCAGCCGTCGTGCCAAATGCCGCGCTGACCGCCCATCTCGAAATACTGCGTGATGTGGTGCGACGGCGCTTCGGCCCCATCGAACGTGTAGGCGAGGGAAGTGCCGTGCAGCGGCATTTGCTCGATGCCGCGATAGACCTTCGGCGCCTCGACGCCGCAAACGTCCAGCATCGTCGGCGCCAAATCGATCGCGTGCTGGAACTGGCGGCGCAAGGCGCCGCGTTCCTTCAGGCGCTTGGGCCAATGCACGATCAAAGGCGCGCGCACACCGCCGCCATAGGTGTATTTCTTGTAGAACTTCAGCGGCGTGTTGCCCGCCTGCGCCCAGGCGGCGGGGTAGTGGTTATGCGTCCAGGGTCCGCCGATCTTGTCGATCTCGGCGAGGTTTTCCGCCTGCGTGTCGGGCAGACCCAGGAAGTAGCGATACTCGTTGACCGAGCCGTGCTCGCCGCCTTCGCCCGAGGCGCCGTTATCCGACAGCACGACGAACACGGTGTTGTCGAGCTTGCCGCGTTTTTCAAGCCAGGCGACCAAACGGCCGATCTGCGCGTCGGTATGTTCGGTGAAGCCGGCGAAGACTTCCTGGAAGCGGGCGAGCACGCGCCGCGCGTCGGGACCGAGATCCTTCCACGCCTTCACGCCGGGATTGGGCGGGGCGAGTTGGGTGTTTTGCGGCACGATGCCGAGCTTCTTCTGGCGCTCCAGCGTGCGTTCGCGCTCGACGTCCCAGCCGTGATCGAATTGGCCTTTGTATTTATCGAGATAGGATTGCGGCGCTTGGTGCGGCGCGTGGCAGGCGCCGAAAGCCAGATAAAGGAAGAAGGGTTTGTCGGGTGCCGAGGTCATTTGGTCGCCGAGAAATTCCTCGGCGCGATCGACCAGATCCTCGCTCAAATGATAATTGTCGCAGGCTTTGGGCGGTACGAAATGCTGGTCATACCAAAGCTCCGGCGCCCATTGGTCTTCCTCGCCGCCCAGAAAGCCATAGAAGCGGTCGAAGCCGCGCTGCGTGGGCCAATGATCGAAGGGCCCGGCCGGGCTCATATGGCTCGGCGGCGTCAGATGCCATTTGCCGAGCGCGATGGTCGAATAGCCGCCTTCGCGCAGCATCTCGGCCAGCGTCGCGGCGCGCTTGGTGATGGCGCCGCGCGCATTGTCGAAGCCGGTATCGAAATCGGCGAGATAGCCCATGCCCGCCGCATGATGGTTGCGCCCGGTCAGCAAGCACGTGCGCGTGGGCGAGCACATCGCGGTCACATGGAAATTCGTGTAGCGCAGACCGTTGCCGGCGAGGCTATCGATATGCGGCGTTTCGATCGCCGAGCCGTAGCAGCCGAGCTGCGCGAAACCCAGATCGTCGAGAACGATCCAAACGACGTTCGGCGCATCTTTGGGCGGGCGTTTCGCCTGCGGCCAACTCGGCGTCGCGTCGTGAACCGTCTTACCGTTGCCGCCATTCTTCGAATTGCTCGACGTCGCCATTCCCAACTCCGTTGCGCATATCTGCGAGGCGCGCATGCTAGGAAGCGACGGCGAAGCGCGGCAAGCACAAATAATCATCGGTCATGGGCAATATTCGGCGCGCAAAAAAGTATCGGTCCGTGACCCGAAACCGGGTTGCGATGGTTACCACTGCATGCAATGTATTCCGAATAAGGAAACTCCGTTTCGCAAGCAAAACGCGTTTCTTCGAACAAAGAAGTATCAGGCAGTTCTAAAAGTATTTCCTGATCGTTCTTTCTTCGAATACTTGAGCGACGGAGACCCGGTGAATAACGCCGGACAACTATTCGGGGCTGTTTCAGTCTCGGGCCGGAGGAAACCTCGATGGTCTCGCGATGCGATGCCGTTGCCGCAAACGACCGCAAGTCCGGCGCGTTCAGCCGCGAAAACGTGCCCGACCTCGAAGTCGTCGACGTGCCGCGCGAAAGCTCGTTCAAGGTTTGGGCGCACGGCTATCCCTATCGGACCGTGCGCTGGCATTTCCATCCGGAATACGAGATCCATCTGGTCACCGAGACGTCGGGCCGCGCTTTTATCGGCGACTACATCAGTACGTTTCGCCCCGGCAATCTGGTGATGGTCGGCCCGAACCTGCCCCATAACTGGATCAGCGATGTTGCGCGCGGCGAAACGGTCGCGCGGCGCGGCTTGGTGCTGCAATTCACCCAGTCCTTCATGGATGGGTGCATCGCGGCGATGCCCGAAATGCGCGCGGTGGAGCCGATGCTGGCCGCTTCGTGCTGCGGGATCGAATTCCCCGACGGGACGGGCGATACGGCGCGGCCGATCCTCGAGGCGATGTTGGAGAGTTCCGGCCCCACCCGGATGGCGCATTTCTTCCGCCTGCTGGCATTGCTGCAAGGGGCGGGGTTCCGCCAACTCGCCAGCGCCAGCTATCGGCCGTCGCCGGAAACCTATGTCTCCGCGCCGCTCAACCACGTCATCGACCATGTCGCGCGCAATATCAGCAGCGATCTGCGTTTGACGGACATGGCGGTCCTGAGCGGCTTCACGCCGTCGTCGTTCTCGCGCGCGTTCAAGCGGCACACCGGCCTGACCTTCGTGCGCTACGTCAACCGGCTGCGGATCGACAATTCCTGCGATCTGCTGATGACGACGGACGACAGCGTGGCTGATATCTGCTTCCAAGTCGGGTTCAACAATCTGTCGAACTTCAATCGGCATTTCATCGCGCAGAAGCGGAT
>JAIUNH010000337.1 GCA_020161965.1 Pseudomonadota bacterium | reverse complement strand
ACGAACGCGAATGCCACGATTACGCCCATGCCAAGGGCGGGTGCGATCTTGCCCGCCGCCGCATAGGCCAGCATGGCCAGCGGGCCGATGGTCAGCAGCATGATGAAATAGCCTTTGAACATCGCGTGCAGCAGCACCGGCACGCTGGGAATGCTGAGGCGCACCAGCAGAAACGCGGGGCACGCCAGGAACAGATATCCCAGCGGAAACAGCAGCAGGATGGTGGTCAGAAGAACGTAGGAATCGGGGGTCATGGCCCCTCCCGAAACGCCAAGGCGAAGATGAGCATCATAAGAGCGAACGCCGAAAACGAAAACGGCCGCCTTCGGGCGGCCGTTTTCTTTCGATGCGGGGCGAAGCTCAGTGCCAGTTCGGGTTCGGCAGCAAACCGTCTTCGCGCAGGATTTCCTTCATCGAGAGCAGAACCTCGCCGATCGGCGGCAGTTCGGCGTTCGACTTCGCCACGACCTTCTTGCTGGTGCGGGCGGGAAGTTTGCGGGGGGCGCTGGGCATTGGCTGGCTCATGACGACCGGGATGGTTAATCTTGAGATGACTATGCCGCCTCAATTTGCATTTTGCAAGGGGGTATATGATCAGTTTTGCTAATTTAAGACCCTTCGAATCGCATTTCGCGAATATGCGAAAGACGCAGGGTTAGCTCTTGACGATTCACGTGACCGAGATTAGAACAAAAAACGAATACGAATGAAAAGTGAACTTCGTGACAGGAGCGGAAGATGAACCTTCAAGCCTCGACCGGTTTTCCCGCGATCATCCGGGCTTTCCCGCCGCCCGCCCCGGCGATGGCGCCGATCCCGGCCCATCGCCAGGAAATGTTCGGCACGCTTCGTAATCCGCTCTTGGGGAAACATTTCATGAATATGCCGTCGCCGCCCCGCCGCCCCGCCTCGACCACGGTCCAGGAACTCAAGGCGCGTCTGGCGAGCTTCGCCGCCCGTCCCGGTTCGGGCGACGGCAGCGTGGGCTTCGGCATCAAGGCGATCGACGCGCATCTGCCCTGGGGCGGCATCCCGCGCGGCGCGCTGCACGAAATCGCGGGCGTGGAAACCGACGGCCCGGCGCAAGACGGTGCCGCCGGCGGTTTCGCCGCCGCTCTGCTCGCCCGCTTCGCCAAGGACGCGGCCAAAGGCGGCCCGGTCGTGTGGATCGCCCGCCGTCCGAATTTGACTCAAGCCGGGCTCGCCGCCCTCGGCCTCGATCCCGCGCGTTTGCTGCTGGTCGATGCGCCCAAGCGGATCGACGCGCTCTGGGCGTTCGAGGAAGCGTTGCGCTGCCGCTCGCTCGCCGCCGTGGCGGCCGAGATCGACGGCGTCGAACTCGTCCAAACACGCCGCCTGCAATTGGCCGCCGAATTGGGCGGTACGGCCGCCTTCCTGTTGCGCCCGCAAGCCGAATTCGCCGAGCCGAGTGCCGCGCGCACGCGCTGGCGCGTGGCGGGTGCGCCGTCGCCGACGCAGGCGCGGCGCTGGAACGTCGAACTTTTCCGCGCGCAAAACGCCGCCCCCGGCGCCTGGACGCTCGAACTCGCGGGGCAGAACTGGTCGCTTGCCGACGATGAAACGCTTCATCGCGATCTTCCTGCCGTTTCTGCCGACCGATCGCGCCGCAAGGCGGGCTGAACGTGATGGCATTCCGCCGCACTGCCCCCGCGCGACGTTCGCTTCAACCGCCGGCGCGCTGCGCCTGGCCGCGGTCGACGCGCGGTCGCGCAAGGCGGGGCTCCATCCCGGTCTCGGCCTTGCCGAGGCGCGCGCGCGATGCCCGGATCTGGTCGCGACGCGTCACGATCCCGATGGCGACGACGCGGCGCTGAAATCGCTCGCCCTCTGGGCGCAGCGCTGGTCGCCGTCGATCGCGCGCGTCGCCGACGGCTTGCTGCTCGACGCGACCGGGGCGGCACATCTGTTCGGCGGCGAGGCTGAGTGGCTCGCCGCGATCCCGCACGAACTCGGCCGCTTCGGGTTGCAAGCGCGCGCCGGTTTG
This sequence comes from Pseudomonadota bacterium, assembly GCA_020161965.1. Lineage (GTDB taxonomy): Bacteria > Pseudomonadota > Alphaproteobacteria > CACIAM-22H2 > CACIAM-22H2 > Tagaea. The sequence continues at coordinate 2,839 of JAIUNH010000337.1, read as the reverse complement.
GCCGACACGATCGGTGCGGCCTGGGCCGCCGCGCGTTATGGCGCACAAGCCGCCACGCGCATCGCGCCGGGCGAAACGCGCATCGCCCTCGCCGATTATCCGCCCGCCGCGTTGCGCTTACCGCCCGATATTCTCGGCGATCTCGACCGGCTGGGTTTGCGGCGCATCGCCGATCTCGAAGCCCTTGTGCGCGCCAGCGATCCGCGCCGCGGCCTCGATGCGCGTTTCGGGCCCGAGCCGTTGCGCCGGTTGCGTCAGGCGTTCGGCGAGATCGACGAACCGCTCGATCCCGACATCCCCGTCCCGGCGATGCGGGCACGCCTCGCTTTCGCCGAGCCCGTTTCGACGCCCGAGGATATTGCGCGCATCGTCGAACGCTTGGCGCTCGAACTTTGCGCCAAGCTCGAAGCCGCCGAACTCGGCTTGCGGCGCGCGCGCCTGATCGCATTGCGCGTCGACGGCACGGCCACGCATCTCGCACTCGGCACCAGCAAGCCGATGCGCGACGCGAAAGCGCTCGTGCGATTATTCGCCGAACATCTGCCCAAGCTCGACCCCGGTTTCGGCATCGACACGGCCTTGCTCGACGCCGAAATCGCCAACCCGCTCAGCTTGCGTCAAAGCGCCATTGCGCTTCCCGACGGCGATCCCGATCTCGGCGAACTCGCCCCGCTGGTCGATCGCCTGATCAATCGCCTGGGGGCGGCGAATGTGGTGCGCTTGGCGCCGTTCGAAAGTCACATTCCCGAACGCGCACAAATCCGCCTGCCTGCCCTCGGCGCCGTACCGGCGCATTTGCGCAACGCCAAGCCGCCCGCCAATCCGCGCCCGTTGCGTTTGTTGGCGTGGCCCGAGCCGATCGAGGCGTTGGCCGAATTGCCCGACGGGCCGCCGCGCCGCTTCCGCTGGCGCAAGCGTCTGCACGACGTGGTGCGCGCCGAAGGGCCCGAGCGGATCGCACCCGAGTGGTGGCGCGCGCCCGCGCCGCCGCGCGATTACTTCGCCATCGACGATCGCGACGGCCATCGCTTCTGGGTTTATCGCGAAGGGGCCGCCGGCGGCTTGCGCTGGTTCCTGCACGGGCTGTTCGCGTGACCGCGCCCGCCTACGCCGACCCCGTTTACGCCGAATTGGGCATCACGACGAATTTCAGCTTCTTGCGCGGCGCGGCGCATCCCGGCGAGTTCGCGCATCAAGCGAAAGCACTGGGCCTTGCCGCCATCGGCATCGCCGACCATGCGAGCTTCGCCGGGATCGTGCGCGCCCATGTCGCGGCGAAGGAAGCCGGCATCAAATTGCTGATCGGCGCACGGCTCGATCCGACCGATGCGCCGCCGGTTTGCATCTTCGTCAAAGACAAGATCGGCTACGCGGCACTGTCGCGCGCGATCTCGATGGGCCGATTGCGCGCGGGCCACAACAAAGGCTGCGCGCTGACTCTCGCCGAGCTCGAGACCTTGGGTGGCCATGTGATCGTGCTGGCCCTCGAACCGCGCGGCTTGAACGAACTGCGCGCGATGTTCGGCCGCAATGCCTATCTTGCCGTCGCCTGCCGTTTCGACGGCAACGACGCGGCACATCTCGCCGAATACGCGGGTGCCGCGCGCGACGCGCATATGCGCCTCGTCGCGACCAACGATGCGCATTATCACGTCCCCGAACGGCGGCGCTTGCACGACGTGCTGGCTTGCGTGCGCGAAGGCACGACGATCGATCGAGCGGGCTATCTGCTCGCCGCCAATGCCGAGCGGCATTTGAAAACGCCCGCCGAAATGGCGCGATTGTTCCGCAACTATCCCGACGCGATCGCCGCGACGTCCGATATCGCCGCCGCCTGCACGTTTTCGATGGACGAGCTGCGCTATCTCTATCCCGAATTGCCGGATGCCGAACCGGGATCGAGCCAAGCCATACTCGAACGCCTGACGCGCGAAGGGGCGCAGAAGCGCTATCCCGACGGCGTGCCCGCGAAGATCGCGACGCAGATCGAACACGAGTTGGAAATCGTCGCGCGGCTGGGCTACGCGCCCTATTTCCTCACCGTCCACGACATCGTCGAATTCGCGCGATCGCACGGCATTCTGTGCCAGGGGCGCGGCTCGGCGGCGAATTCGGTGATCTGCTTCGCGCTGGGCATCACGGGCGTGGCGCCCGACAAGATCGATCTGCTGTTCGAGCGTTTCGTGTCCGACGCGCGCAACGAGCCGCCGGATATCGACGTCGATTTCGAACACGCGCGGCGCGAAGAAGTGATCCAGTACATCTACGAACGCTATGGCCGCGCGCGCGCCGGTCTCGCCGCGACGGTGATTTCCTATCGCACGCGTTCGGCCTTGCGCGATGTCGGCAAGGCGATGGGCATTTCCGAAGACGCGATCCAATCGCTGACCGGCTCGGTCTGGGGACGCGAGGACGGTCTGAAGGACGCGTATGTGCGCGAGGCCGGGCTCGACCCCCAACAGGAACGATTGCGCCTGGCGCTCGATCTTGCGCGCGAATTGAAGGGTTTCCCGCGCCATCTGTCGCAGCATGTCGGCGGCTTCGTGATCGCACGCGGCCGCTTGGACGAACTCTGCCCCGTCATCGACGCGGCGATGGACGCGCGCACGATCGTCGAATGGGACAAGGACGATCTCGACGCGCTCGGCATTCTGAAGATCGACGTGCTCGCACTCGGCATGCTGACCTGCATCCGCAAGGCGTTCGATCTGATCGTCGATGCGGGCGGTGAGCGCTACGATCTCGCCAACGTGCCGCCGGACGATCCGGCCGTTTACGACATGCTGTGCAAGGCGGATTCGATCGGCGTGTTCCAAGTCGAAAGCCGCGCGCAGATGAG
>JAIUNH010000336.1 GCA_020161965.1 Pseudomonadota bacterium | reverse complement strand
ACCCGGCCTCGTCGACCTTGTCGATCGGGCCGCCGACTTGGCCGCGCACGCCGCCGGCCGCACCGACCAAGATATCGACCTGGCCGATCTTCGCGACCAGATCGTGGCAAGCCGCCCGCGTACCGAGATCGGCACGATGCGCCGTATAAGCGGTGGAATCGGCCCAATCGATCGCGGCGATATCGGCCAAATGAACCTTGGCGCCCGCCGCGTGCAGCGTTTCGGCGATGGCGCGGCCGATCCCTTGCGCGGCGCCAGTCACCAGCGCCGTCTTCCCGTCGAAACGGATCAGCATAGCGCCAACAACTCCGCGAAGGTTTCGTAGGCCATCGGCTTTTTGCCGTCCTCGATCGCGTGGATCAGTTCGACCAGCTTGGCGAGAACGGGCGTAGCGACGCCAACCTCGCGTGCGAGTTCGACGATGATCCCGATCTGCGGATCGATCTCGGTCTTGCGCTTGCGCACCGCCAGATCGCGATAGATGCCCGAATGGGTCTTCGCGGTGTAGCGATTATGCTCGGCCAGGCGCGCGATGGTTTCGCGCGCGCGGTCGAGCGGCGCTTCCGGCATGAAATCGGCGGGATCGAAACCGTTGAACCCGACGGGCGCGATCTTGCGCGCGCGCGCCGCCGCCATCACCTCGCGCCCCAAAGCGACGAAAGCCGGCGTGCGGCGCGGATCCTCGAAATTCGCGGTCATGCTGTCCATGGTCAGCGCGGTCGCGAACAGCATGGCGCCGTAGGCGAGCTTGCCCCACAAATAGCCCCAGATATTGTCGGTCAGCACGGCATTGGGCTCGAAACCCTTCAGCAATTCGAACATCGCTTGCGTGCGTGGGCCGTTCTTGCCGTCGATCTCGCCCACCACGACCGCCGCACGATTGCCGAACAGAATCTCGCCCGGCCCGTGCCAATCGGCGCCGAAATTGACGAAACAACCCATCGTGCGCGAAACGCCCGCGCGCTTGGCGATCGCGATCTCGTTGAGACCGTTCTGCGCCGACAGGATATAGCCGTCGGCGGCGAGATGCGGCAGCAACTTGTCGAGCGCCGCTTCGGTCGCCTGTGCCTTCACCGCCAGCACGATGCGCGAATACGTGCCCGTCAGTTCGTCGGGCGTGACGGCGGGAACGGCGATCGTGAAATCCTCGATCGGCCCGAAGATATGCAAGCCCCGCGTGCGGCAGGTTTCGACATGCGCTTTCTCGATATCGACGAGCAGCACATCGTGGCCCGCGCGCTTCCAATAGGCGCCGAGCGTACCGCCGATGGCGCCCGCCCCCCAGATCAGGATGGGATCGCCGCTCATGCCGCCTCCGCGAATTCTTCCGTATGCGTTGCGACGACCAAACGGCCGTCATCACCGATCCAGCCGCGCGCCATGCCCAGCGTGTTGTAGGGCGCGTAAACTTGGCCCTTCGCATCGATCGCGGCGAAGCCCGCCCCGATGCCGTGGCTTTTCAGCACGTCGAAGACCAGCGCATCGACCGATGCTTTGAATTCGTGCTTGCCGTAATCCATCCGCGCCGCGATGTCGTAGGCGGCCGCGTTGCGGATAAAGAATTCGCCCTGCCCCGTGCCCGAGACGGCGACCACGCCGTTGCGCGCATAGGTGCCGGCGCCGACGATGGGCGTATCGCCCACGCGGCCGACCGGCTTGTTGTTGAAACCGCCGGTCGAAGTTGCGGCGGCAAGATTGCCCGCGCGATCGAGCGCCACGGCACCGACAGTGCCATGCCGTTCGGCTTCGCTGGCCGCGCGCAACGTGCCCGATTCCGCGCGGCGTTTGAGCGAGGCGAGCGCGTCCAAGCGGCGCTGGGTCGTGAAATAGGAATTCTCGACGATCGCCAATCCTTGGCGTTTGGCGAATTCGTCGGCGGCATCGCCCGCGATCAAAACGCAGTCGCTACGCTCCATCACCGCGCGCGCGGCCTTGATCGGATTGCGGATGCGCTTGACGGTACAAACCGCCCCAGCACCCTTCGTGGCGCCATCCATGATCGATGCGTCGAGTTCATGCGTGGATGCTGCTGTTAAGGCCGCACCATGCCCGGCGTTGAAATGCGGGCTATCCTCCATCACCACGACCGCGGCTTCGACCGCATCGAGCGCCTTCCCGCCTTTCGACAGAACGGCCCAGGCGGCGCGCAACGACGCGGCCAAATGCGCGCGCGTTTCGGCCCATTCGGCCGGCGTCAGCAGCGATTTATCCAGCGTGCCGCAGCCGCCATGGATGCAAATGCCGATCGGTCCTGCCATGACGCTTCACTCCCCTTGAATAAATCCGGGCCCGCCCCGCCCGACAAAGGCGGAACGGGCCCGGTCGTTTACGCTTAGTTAGCCGGCTTGATATCCATCGCCAGCGTGTCTTCGTCGACGCGCGGCGCGATCTTCACCTTGGCCTTCTGCATCGCCCAGGCCGAACCGACCGCGACGATCGGCAGACGCTGACGATCTTCCAGCACGATCGCGTTCACTTCGGCGAGTTGGGCGCGACGCTTGGCTTCGTCGAGCTCCACCGCCGCATCTTGCAGCAGCTTATCCGCGCGCGGGTTCTTGTACCCCAACACGTTGAACGCGCCCATACGCACCGCCGCGTCGTTGGAGTGGGTCAGCGACGACAGCGTGTAGTGCGCTTCGCCCGTCAGCGTGCCCCAGCCCGACATCGAGGCGGAGAACTCGCCGCGCGTGCGCGCCGGGAAGAACGCGGCCGCCGGCGTGGCCGCGGCGGTCGCATCGATCCCAACGGCCGCGAGCATCTGCGCGATCGACGTGCCGACGGCACTGTCGCCGGGCAGACGGTCGTTCGTGAACGCGAAGCGCATGCGGAAGCCGTTCGGGAAGCCCGCATCGGCCAGCAGCTTGCGCGATGCCGCCGGATCGTAGACGCGCTCGGGCAGCGTGGTGTTGAAGCCGAAAATCGACGGCGTCACCAGCTGATTGACCGGCTTGCCCAGACCTTCCATCGCGATCTCCGCCAGCGCCTTGCGGTCGATCGCCATGTCGATCGCCTGACGCACGCGCAAATCGCGCAGCGGGTTGGCGGGCAACGGCGAGCCATCCTTCGCCGACAACTGCCCGGCGGGAGGCGTTTCGCGCATGTCGAGCTCGGCGTTGAACACGTAGACCGTGTCGATCGTCGACACGCTGAGGCGCGGATCGTTGCGCAGCGTGGCGAGATCGGTCGCCGGAACGCGCGTGATCAGATCGAGCTGGCCCGCGCGAAGCTGCGCCACGCGCGCGGCGTCGTTCGGGATCTCGCGGCGGACATGGCGCGCCCAAGGCTCCTTCGGGCCCCAATAGGCGTCGTTGCGATCCAGCACCAGCTCGCCGCGCGGGCTCCACGACACGTATTTATAGGGGCCCGTGCCGATGGCGGCCTTGCCCGTGTTGAACGCTTCGTTCGCCGTTTCCTTCGTCAGGCCCGCGGCCGCGCGATGCGACACGATGAACAGGCGGATGAAGTCGTTGGGCAGGATCGGCGCCGGCCCGTCGGTGACGATGTGGACCGTGTGCGGATCGACGATCTTCACTTCCTTCACGCGGCGCACATAGATCGTGGTCGGATTCGGACCGGCGACGACGGGAATGCGCTCGATCGAAAACTTCACGTCCTCGGCCGTGAAATCCGATCCGTCGTGGAACTTGACGCCGCGACGCAGCTTGAACTCCCACGTCGTCGGATCGATCACGCGCCAGCTTTCGGCCAGACGCGGCTCGACCTCCAACCCGCTGCCCGACCAGGTCAGCGTGTCGAAGACGTGCTTCAGCGCTTCGGCGTGCGAACCGGTCGCCGTGAAATGCGGATCGATCGAATCGGGACCGCCGCGAACACCGATGGTGAGCGTCTGCGCCGCTGCGTTGCCCGCGGCGAGCGCCACACCCAGAGCCGCAAGACGGGCCCATTTGGCGAGGTTGGACATGGTGGACTCCTTTTTTACGCGATGGGGTTTCATGCGATGATCGTTGGCCAGTTGCTTTGATTGAGGATGACCTTGTCGAGCAGCTTCTTGAGCGTGCGGCGCTCGGCGGCACTCAGCGCCGACGCCATCGCCGCTTCGTGCGCGACGAGGGCCGGAATGGTGATCTCCGCCATCTGACGGCCGCGCGGCGTCAGCGTCAGGATCAAGCGGCGGCGATCCTTGGGATCGGCGCGGCGCGTGATCATCTTGCGCTGCATGAGGCCGGCCACACCCCGGCTCAGCGTGTTCTTGGGCCGCGCGGTCGACGCGACGATGTCGTCGGCCGTGATGCCGTCCTTCAGCGCCAGCGCGTACAGCACCACGTGTTCGGGTGCTGTCAGCCCGTGCACCGCCTCGACCCAGTCGTACACCGGCTGGTTGAAATGATGGGCGACGAAATTGACGCGGAAGGACAGCCAGCAGGGATTTTCCCACAGCTTCGCGGCGAGCATCGGATGAAGTCCCGATACCTGCTTCGCCTTCCCCGTCCCCTTGTTTTTCGCCGTTCGTGCCGGCTTCGCGGTCATGGAACCTCCGCTTAGGAACGATCCGAGCTTGACGCACCGCGGCGGGCGCCGTCAAGATACTGGTTCCACAAGGAACCAATTTTTCTTGCCGGGAGCGTTTAGAAAATGCGCGTCGTCGACATGAACTGGATGCAGCTCGAAACGCGGGCAAAGGCGGACGATCGAGCCGTTCTGCCGATCGGGTCGATCGAACAACACGCCTATCTGAGCCTGGGCGTGGACGCGATCCTGGCCGAACGCATGGCGATCGAAGCCGCCGCCCCCGTCGGAACGCCGGTCTATCCGGTGCTAAGTTACGGATTGACCCCGAATTTCGTCGATTATCCCGGCACGGTCACGTTGCGTTTGAGCACGCT
>JAIUNH010000335.1 GCA_020161965.1 Pseudomonadota bacterium | reverse complement strand
GTGGCCGCCGGCAAAGCCTATTACGCCTACGATACGGTCGAGGAACTGGCGCAGATGCGCGAGACGGCGAAGGCCGAGGGCCGCCCGCCGCGTTATGACGGGCGCTGGCGCGACCGCCCGGCCTCCGACGCGCCCGAGGGCGTCAGGGGCGCGATCCGCATCAAGGCCCCGCGCGACGGCGAGACTCTGGTGCGCGACCGGGTGCAGGGCGACGTACGCTTTCCCAACAAGGATCTCGACGATTTCATCATCCTGCGCTCCGACGGCAACCCGACCTACATGCATGCCGTCGTCGTCGACGACCACGACATGGGCGTCACCCATGTCATCCGCGGCGACGATCACCTGACCAATACGGCGCGTCAGACGGTCATCTACGACGCCATGGGCTGGGACGTGCCGGTCTGGTCGCACATCCCGCTGATCCACGGCGCGGACGGCGCGAAGCTGTCGAAGCGCCATGGCGCGCTGGCGGTCGATGCGTATCGCGATATGGGCTATCTGCCCGAGGCGATGCGCAACTACCTGCTGCGTTTGGGCTGGGCGCATGGCGACGAGGAAATCATTTCGACCGCCAAGGCGATCGAGTGGTTCGATGTCGATGCGGTCGGCCGCTCGGCCTCGCGCTTCGATTTCAAGAAGCTCGACAATCTCAACGGCCACTATATGCGCGAGACCGCCGACGACGTTTTGTTCGGCCACGCCGCGCCGTTGATCGAAAAGGAAGCGGGCATGGCGATTTCGCCCGAGGCCAAGGCGCGGCTGATCGCCGGCATGGGCGGCTTGAAGGCGCGCGCGAAAACGCTGCTCGAACTCGCCAAGGCCGCCACTTTCTATGTCCGCAGCCGCCCCCTCGCCCTTGACGACGGCGCAAAGAAGCTTCTCGCGGGCGACGCGAAAGCCAATCTCGCCAAGGGTCGCGCCTTGTTGGCGCAGGCGGCGGATTGGAATGCCGCTTTCCTCGAAGAAACCTTCCGCAAAGCGGCCGAAGCCGAGGGCGCCAAGCTGGGCCTGCTCGCTCAGCCGCTACGCGGCGCCTTGACCGGCCAAGCCACGTCGCCGCCGATTTTCGAAGTCATGGCGATTCTGGGCAAGGACGAGACGCTCGGCCGGATCGACGACGCTTTAGCGGCATAGCCGACCGGCGATTACGGCAGGGCCCGGGGCTGAGATATCATCACCCCGCCCTTGCCAAAATCGGGCGGCTAGGCTCCAATGCCGCACTTGCGAAATACCGAGGCCCGTCCGGGCCTAAACCGGGGCCCCTCCAGGCTCCGTACGAGGGGCGAATTCCGCGCTCCGCATTCCAGCAAATCGAGGGGAACCGCATGTCGAAATCCGTGACATTGACCGACAAAGCCACCGGGAAAGACTACAATTTCCCCGTCCTGTCGGGCAGCGTGGGCCCCGACGTCATCGACGTGCGCAAGCTCTACACGGACACCGGCTTCTTCACCTACGATCCGGGCTACACCTCGACCGGCGCTTGCAAGTCGGCGATCACGTATATCGACGGCGACCAGGGCATTCTTCTGCATCGCGGCTACGCGATCGAAGACCTCGCCGAAAAGAGCGACTTCATGGAAGTCGCCTATCTGATCCTGAAGGGCGAGCTGCCCAACGGCGAGCAGAAGAAGCAGTTCGACCGCGACATCACGCTGCACACGATGTTGCACGAACAGATCAACCGCTTCTTCTCCGGCTTCCGCCGCGACGCGCACCCGATGGCGGTGATGTGCGGCGTGGTCGGCGCGCTCTCGGCCTTCTATCACGACAGCTTGGACATCGCGGATCCGCATCAGCGGATGATCGCGTCGTACCGCCTGATCGCGAAGATGCCGACCATCGCGGCGATGGCCTACAAATATTCGATCGGCCAGCCGTTCATGTATCCGCAGAACAACCTGCCCTACGCCGACAACTTCCTGCAGATGACCTTCGGCGTGCCGTGCGAGCCCTATAAGGTCAATCCCGTCCTCGCCAAGGCGATGGACCGCATCTTCATCCTGCACGCCGACCACGAGCAGAACGCGTCGACCTCGACCGTGCGTCTGTCGGGCTCGTCGGGCGCCAATCCGTTCGCGTGCATCGCGGCGGGCATCGCCACGTTGTGGGGCCCGGCGCATGGCGGTGCGAACGAAGCCGTCTTGAAGATGCTGGCGGAGATCGGCCACAAGGACCGCATCCCCGAATTCATCAAGCGCGTGAAGGACAAGAACGAAGGCGTGCGCCTGATGGGCTTCGGCCATCGCGTCTACAAGAACTACGATCCGCGCGCCAAGGTGATGGCCAAGACCTGCCAGGAAGTGCTGGGCGAACTCGGCATCAAGAACGATCCGCTGCTCGACATCGCGGTCGAACTGGAACGTATCGCGTTGCAGGACGAGTACTTCGTGTCGAAGAAGCTCTACCCGAACGTCGACTTCTATTCGGGCATCATCCTGAAGGCGATGGGCTTCCCCACCGCCATGTTCACGGCGCTGTTCGCGCTGGCCCGCACCGTGGGCTGGATCGCCCAGTGGAACGAGATGATCGAGGACCCGGAACAGAAGATCGGCCGTCCGCGCCAGCTCTATACGGGCCCGGCGCACCGTCCCTTCGTGCCGCTCGACAAACGCGCCTAACCGAGCTACGAACGCCCCGAGCCCGCGAACAAAGCGGGCCGGGGTTTTCCCCCGGGAGGAATGCCGTGTTGAACGCCAAGCGCCAGGAACGCGTCGAATTCGTGCCCGCCGCCCGTCTCGGGTCGATGCTGGGCCGCCGCCGTTTGCCCCCCGCCGCGAACGACAACCAGCCCGGTTTGGCGCGTATCGCGCGCTGGGCCGGCTTCGCGATGTTCTTGATCGCGTTCGGCATTTTCGCCCTCAAAGCGGGCGTCTGAGACCGGCTTTGGCCGGCCCCCGCTGGGGGGACCGGCGCCGGTTTCCTTACTTCTCGATCAATTCGATCTTGTAGCCGTCCGGATCCTCGATGAAGGCGATCACGGTCTTGCCGTGCTTCATCGGTCCCGGCGGACGGGTGATTTTGACGCCCGATTCGCCGAGCTTCGCGCAGACACCGTAGATATCCTTCACGCCCAGGGCGAGATGGCCGAAGCCGTCGCCCAGATTATAGGGCGCGTGGTCCCAATTATGGGTGAGCTCGACCACCGTGTTCGTCGCTTCGTCGCCGTAGCCGACGAAGGCGAGCGTGAATTTGCCGTCGGGATAGTCGCTTTTGCGCAGCAATTTCATGCCGAGCTTGTCGCAATAGAAGGCGATCGACTTATCCAAGTCGAATACGCGTATCATCGTATGCAGCATCCGGAATTCGGTCATCGCGTCGAGCTCCCTTGAAGACGCGGCAGAATGGCGCGTCGCGGGGCTTTGCGCCAGCCCCCGAAACGCTGTAGGACGGCGCCATGGATAAAGTCAGGACCGCCGTGATCGGCACCGGCCATTTCGGCCGTTTCCACGCCGACAAATACGCCAAGTCGTCGCTTTCGCAATTCGTCGGCGTCGTCGATGCCGATGCGGGCACGCGCCAAACCGTCGCCGGCAAATACGGCGTCGCCGCCTTCGCCGATCATCGCGAATTGATCGGCAAGGTCGACGCGGTATCGGTCGTCGTGCCGACCGTGCTGCATCACGACGTGGCGCGCGACCTGATCGACGCCGGAATCCATGTGCTGATCGAAAAACCGATCGCCGAAACGGTCGAGCAAGGGGCCGCCCTGGTGGCGCTGGCCGACAAGCGCAATGTGGTGCTGCAAGTCGGGCATCTCCAGCGTTTCCTGTTGGAGCGCTTGGGTGCGGCCGAACTCGTCGGCACGCCGCTTTACATCGAAAGCGTGCGCATCCACCCGTTCAAGCCGCGCGCGCTCGACGTGTCCGTCATCCTCGATCTGATGATCCACGACATCGACCTCGTCCTCGCTTTCGCGAATTCGCCGGTCGAATCGATCCACGCCATCGGCACGCCGGTCGTGACCGAGGAGGAGGATATCGCGAATGTCCGCCTGGCCTTCGCGTCGGGTTGCGTCGCCAACATCACGGCGAGCCGCGTGAGCCGGACGACCGAGCGGCGCATGCGTCTTTTCGGCCGCGAATCCTATGTCAGCATCGATCTGCAAAACCGGCGCTTCGCGGCAATTCGCCGGGGCGACGGCGAGCCCTGGGCGCCCGGCCTGCCGCCGGTCGAGCGCATCGAGCGCGAGTATCCGGACGGCGACGATCTCGCCGCCGAGATCGATAGCTTCCTGGGGGCCGTGCAAGGCAAGCACAAGCCGCTGGTCGACGGGCGCGCGGGGCTTCAGGCGTTGGACGTGGCACTGAAGATCGAGGAAGCGACGCGCGCGCACCGCGAGCGCATCCTCAAGACTTACGGCTAATCGTCTCCAAAACCGCTTCGGCCGCGCGATCCGACGGATAGATGCCCTTTCGGATTTCGCCTTCGCCGAGCTTCGCGCACACCGCGTCGAATTCCGCGCGCATTTTCGCCGCATGGGCCTTGTCGTCGATCAGGCGGGCGAGATCGGCGGCCAGCGTTTCGGGCGTGCAAGCTTCCTGCAAACGCTCGGGCAATATCTCGCGTCCCGCGATCAAATTCGGCGGCGTGACATGCGTGACTTTGATCAAGCGCCGCGCGAGGAATGCGGAAATCGCGTTGACCTTGTGCCCGACCGCGACCGGCAAACGCGCGACCGCAAGTTCCAAAACCGACGTGCCCGAAATGCTCAACGCCGCATCGGCCGCCGCCATCGCCGCGCGCTTGTCGTCGGGCGCGTTCACGCGCACGACGCGGCCGGGTAGCGTCTTGGCGAACGCCGCCGACAGCGCGTCGGTATTGGCGACATAGGGCAACAGGAACACCGGCGCCTTGCG
>JAIUNH010000334.1 GCA_020161965.1 Pseudomonadota bacterium | reverse complement strand
CGTACATGGATCTAACGGATACCGGCGCGCATGAAGCTTTGGACGAACTGGCGCTGGAACAGCAGGAACGCGACGAGCAGCGGCGACACCGACAGGATCGTCGCGGCGGTGATCAAGCTCCAATCCACGCCCTGTTCGATCGTCGCGAAGATCTGCAAGCCCACGGTGATGGGTCGCGTATCGACCGAGTTGGTCACGACCAGCGGCCACAGGAAATTGTTCCAGTGATAACTGACGGTGACGAGGCCATAGGCGATATAGATCGGCTTCGCCACCGGCACGAAAACGCGCCAAAGCACCTGGAACATATTCGCCCCTTCCAGGCGTGCAGCTTCCTCCAGCTCCTTCGGGATGCTTTTGAAAGTCTGCCGGAACAGGAAGATGCCGAAGGCGGAGGCAAGATAAGGCAAACCCATCGCCAGCACCGTGTCGAGCAGACCGAGCTGGGCGACGGTCTTGTAATTCTCGACCAGCAACGCCTCCGGCATGATCATCAATTGCAGCAGCACGAACATGAACAACAAATCCGAGCCTTTGAACGGGAAGCAGACGAAGGCATAGGCCGCCAGCGTGCAGATCACGAACTGGCAGACCAGGATCAGCGTCACCAGCAGGAAAGTGTTGAGGAAATATCGCGGAAACGGCGCCGCGTGCCAAACGCGCGCGAAATTCTCCAGCGTCCATGGTGCAAACAGCTCGAACCGCACGGCGTAAGCCGCCGGATGGAATGCGGTCCAGAACGCGTAAAGCAGCGGCGACACCCAAAGCAGCGCCAGGACCCAGCCGCCGAAGGCGACGATCAACTCGGCGGGCGAAGTACGGGTTTCGATCATCGGTAATGCACCCGCTTGTCGGCGTAGCCGAATTGGAACAGCGCGATCGCGGCGAGGATGGCGAGCAACACGACCGTCAACGCGGCGGCGTAGGCCGTGTCCCAGAACGCGAAGCCGTTCTGATAGATATAGAACAGCAGCAGCGTCGTCGCGTTGTCGGGCCCGCCTTTGGTCATCGCCACGACGTGGTCGACCAAGCGGAACGCGCCGATCACCGCATTGATCGAGATGAACAGCGTGGTCGGCATCAATAGCGGGATCTGCACCCGCCACAGCGTTTGCCAGAACCCCGCCCCTTCGAGGCGCGAGGCTTCGATCAGCGTGGGCGAAATCTGCTGCAAGCCGGCGAGATAGAAGATCATGAAGAAGCCGGCTTCCTTCCACACCGTGATCGCGATCACGGCGGGCAAGGCGGTTTCGACAGAACCCAGGATATTGTTGCCGCCCATGCCGAACAGGCCGAGGAACTTGTCGATCAAGCCGTAATCGGGCGCGTAGAAGAACAGCCAGATATTGGCAACCGCGACCATCGGCAGTACGGTCGGGGTGAAGAAGGCCATGCGCATCAGCCCCTTGCCGCGCAGATTGGCGCTGACCAGCAGCGCCATCGCCAAAGCAAGCGCGATGGAAAACGGGATCGTGGTCAGCGCGTAGATCAGATTATTGGTCATCGCCTTCCAGAAAATCGGATCGGCGATCATCGTCTCGTAATTCTCCAGCCCCACGAACACCGACGGCCGGCGGCCGCGCGGCGTGCTGTAGAAGCTGTTCAGGATCGTGGTGAAGATCGGCTGGTAGGTGAACACCCACAACAGGACCGTCGCCGGCAGCAACAGCAACGCGCTGTACAGCATCGTGCGATGGCCTGTCATGGACATGTTCACCCTATTCCCAGCTTGACGCGTCGTTTAGCGGCGATACGGCCGCAGGATGCGGTCGATCGCGGTTTGCGCTTCGGTCAGCGCCTGACGCGGCGTCTTGCTGCCGGTCAACGCGGCCGACAGCGCGTCGTTGAGGATCTTGGTCGTGCGCGCGTTCTCATAGGTCGAGAACTCGGGCACCGAGTCCGGGATCTGGTTCTTGGCGACCAGCGCATCCGGCATCTTCGCCGTATATTCCTTCAGCACGGGCACGTTCCAAGCGCCGTCGCGCGGGGCGACATAGCCGGTCTGGATCGCCCAGTCGGCTTGCAGCTCGTCGCTCGTCAGGAACTTCACGAGCTTGAACGCGGCGTCCTTCTGGTCCTGCGGCGCTTTCTTGAAGATGTAGAAATTGCCGCCGCCGAGCACCGATGCGGGCTTGGGATTGCCCGGATACGGCGCCAAACCGAACTTGAACGCGTTGCGCGAGATGTTGGTCAGGTTGCCGGTGGTCGTCCAGATCATCGCGATGCGCTGTTCCAGAAAGTCCTGCGGCGTCGTGCCCCATTCCTGAATGCCCGGCGGATGCACGCCTTCCTTGGTGCTGAGATCGACCCAGAACTGCAGCGCGTCGACGACCTTCGGGTCGGTGAGATACGTCTCCGTGCCGTTGTCGTTCATCAGGCGCCCGCCATTTTGCGCGACCAGCGCGCCGAACAGCCATTGCGACGAACCGATATTGCCGGGAATGCCGACACCCCAGCGCGTGACCTTGCCCGACGCGTCCTTCTGCGTCACGGCCTTGCCCGCCGCGACCATTTCGGCCCAGGTCTTCGGCGGCTTGTTGGGATCGAGCCCGGCCGACGCGAACGCGTCCTTGTTGTAGTAGAGCACGGCGGTCGAGCGCTGGAACGGGATCGACCACAATTTGCCGCCGACCTGCGCGCTTTTCAGATACGCGGGCATGAAGCCGGCGAGCCACGCCTTGTCGGCGTCGTTCTTCACGAAATCGCCGACCGGCTCGACCACGTCTTCGTCGATCAGGGTGAAAATATCCGTCGCAAGCAGCACGGCGACAGCCGGCGGCGCGCCGCTCTTGGCCGCGGTCAACGCCTTGGTCGTCGTGTCGGTGTAGTTGCCCGAATAGACGGCGTTGACCTCGATGTCCGGGTTCGCTTCCTTGAACTTGGCGATATAGCCGTCGACGACCTTGGTCAGCGGACCGCCGACCTGAATCGGATAGTAGAAATCGAGCGTCGTCTTGGCCGACGCCGGCATCGCGGCCAGCGCGCCCAGCATCGCGGCACCCAGCAGTGCCGTTCTGCGTTTCATGGTGATCGGTTTCATCGGTTCCTCCTTCGGTTGGTTTTGTCGTTGGCGTCGTGAAAACTCAGGCGCTTTTGCGCAAACCGCTTTGCGCGTCGAACGCGTGTTCGTTCGCGGCGGCCCACGTCAAGCGCACTTGCGCGCCGGTGCCGAGCCCCGGGCGGCCGGGAACGCGGACCATCAATTTCTGTTCGCCGATCCGGCAGGCGACGACGGTGTCAGCGCCGAAATATTCGCTGCCCGCGACGATGGCTTCCTGCCCCTCGCCCGCGAATTCGATATGTTCGGGCCGCACACCTAAAACCAAGTCGCCGGACGCGGCGGCAGCGACCGCCAACCGTCCGTCCTTGGGCGACGCCGCAACCAGATTCATCGGCGGCGTGCCGATGAAGCCGGCCACGAAGGTCGAGGCCGGATTCTCGTACAACTCGGCCGGCGTGCCGCATTGCTCGACCTTGCCGCTTTTCATCAGGATGACGCGGTCGGCCATGCTCATCGCTTCGGTCTGGTCGTGCGTCACGAACACCATCGTGATGCCCAAACGCTGCTGCAATGTGCGAATTTCGTTGCGCATCTCCGCGCGCAGCTTGGCATCGAGATTGGACAAGGGCTCGTCCAGCAGGCAGACCGGCGCTTCGGAAATCAGCGCACGCCCCAACGCTACGCGCTGCTGCTGGCCGCCCGACAATTGGCTGGGCTTACGGCCGAGCAACGCGGTCACGCCCAGCAAAGCGGCGGTCTTTTCCAAACGCCGTTCGCGTTCCGCGCGCGACACGCCGCGCACCGACAAGCCGAAGGTGATGTTGTCCGCGACGTTCAAATGCGGGAACAGCGCGTAGGATTGGAACACCAGCGCCAGATTGCGCTTGGCCGCCGCGACCTGCGTCACGTCGCGATCGTCGATGAAAATCTGGCCCGAGCTCGCTTGATCCAGCCCCGCGATCAAGCGCAGCGTGGTCGATTTGCCGCAGCCGCTGGGCCCCAGCAGTGCCACAAACTCGCCGTCGTTGGTTTCGAATTCGATATCGTCGACGGCGCGAAAATCGCCCCACGCCTTCACCAGATTTCGCACGCGAATACGCGCCACGTTTCCCCCTTCTGGTCTCCTCCGGTCAGGCGAAGACGAATTTCCGCTTGATGTCGTCGGGCAGTTCTTCGGCCGCCGGCGCCGTGCCCGTATCGGTCACGATGTAGTCGACCTCCGACAACGGCGCGATCACGCACAAAGCCGTGCGGTCGAATTTGGAATTGTCGGCGACGACGATCACTGTTTGCGCGATATCGATCATGGCCTGCTGCACGGAACCGACTTGCGGCAGCAGCGTGCACAGCAGCGATCGGTTGAGATCGACCGACGACACGCTGAGGATCGCCTTGTCGACATTGAAGCGGCGGACCATGTCGCAGGCCAGCGAGTCATGATGGACCATGTGCAGATGCGCCTCGCCCATCAGATTGTCGTTGATGTAGCGATAATTGGCGCGGACGTGCAGCACCCCCTTCACGGTGCGGTAGGCCGGATCGTCGAGAAACTCGAAATCGGGGATCATCGCCAGGTCGACCTTGGCCGGATCGCCCATCCAGATCCAGGCGGCACCGAGCCGCTCGGTGATCGGATAGCTCTTCAGCCGCGCACCGGCGGGGATGCGGCCATCGCCATCGGGATTGTAGACGCAGCGCCCTTCGCCGTTGAAACGCAGGCCGTGATAGGGACACTCGATCGTGCCATCGACGACCTTGCCCAGATGCAGCGGCGCGAAGCGATGCGGGCAGGTGTTGCTGGTGGCGACCATTTCGCCGGCTTCGTTCCGATAGAGCAGTATCTGCTCGTTCAGGATTTTGC